>CALLDA010000021.1 GCA_937998635.1 uncultured Pseudomonadales bacterium | reverse complement strand
TTTGACGGACGAACAGATTAAGCGATTATTGCCTTACCCCATTATTATGGCCTTGCTGCCAGCACTGGGTATTTATATAGGCAGCACTAAAACCGGCTGGATCGTCATCGGGGACGATGTAGTGCGTTTGACCGAAGCGAGTGCTATTCCTCTTGTTGTACTGAGTTATATCGCCCTGTTGGGTGCCGTGGTTTTTATCGGACTCATGGTCAACTGGATGTCGCAGACCTATCAGACTCGGTCTTTTCCCATCAAGGGCGTAGTGTTAATGGGTTATGCCTGTACGCCGCTATTTCTGGCCGGCGCATTGACGGCTTATCCTATTTGGTGGCTCGATATTATTGCCGCCACGGGTGCTGCAATTTATGTTATTTATCTGGTCTATATGGCGATTCCCATCCTGATGAATGTGCCCTGGGATCGTGGCTTTCTCTATGCCAGCGCCGTATTTATGGTGGCTTTGGTGTACGTTGTCGTTGTTCTGGTGGGTATGACTATTGTCTGGGAGTATATTGCGACACCTGTTTTTATTGGTTGAAAGCTCATCTAAAATATTGAAAAATAACATAAAGTTTCCGTTTCTTTGCTGCCAACAAGTTGTGAAAATGAGAAAGGTGGTAGTCAGAAGCGGTCGGTTTATTTAACTGTTATAACAGAACATGGATCTACCCATTTTTCTGATACTTATCTAATTTTTGTTTGGGTGGTAATCCCCCCCGAAAAGCAGCGGGAGTCAAAAGTAGCGGGAAAAGAGCGTCCGGTCTAGACCCGGTACCTATCTAGTCGTACTTATCGAGTCGTTTCTGTGATGCGTAACTTAGATCCGCGACCGCATAAGTATATGGAATTTCGATTCGCCAGCTTGAGATTGCTACGTTCTTCCCCCAGGTGAGTGGTAATATTTGTCCACTAGCATAATTACAATCCACCTATCGCCCAGATCACTGCTTTGCTTCTGGTTGCGAATACTATAAACGAGGAAATCATGAAACTGTTGCACACCATGTTACGGGTAGCCGATCTTGACAAGTCAATTGCGTTTTATACTGAACAATTAGGTATGCAGTTGTTGCGCAGAACGGATTTTCCGGGCGGCAAATTTACTTTAGCTTTTTTGGGCTATGGCTCTGAGAAGGAGAGTACCGTTTTGGAGCTGACCCATAATTGGGATACCTCGGAGTACGATCTTGGGACGGCTTATGGGCATATCGCCATAGGCGTGGAAGATGTTTATGCGACTTGCGAGCGGGTTCGTGAAAAAGGCGGCAGCGTGGTGAGGGAGCCGGGGCCGATGCTACATGGCAGTACGGTTTTGGCGTTTGTGGAAGATCCGGATGGTTATAAGGTGGAGCTACTCTCGGTCGATTTTTAGGGGTGGCGCATGACCCCGAGCACGCAGCCAGTTGAGGCCATGCAGTATCGTTTCGTTTTGGGCCAGGCGTTGTTCCAGTCTGAATTTGCCGGGGTAATCCATCAATAACATGCCCATGGCGATGGTCAATAAGCCCTGCCCGGGAATAAATAGCATAATAATGCCGCCGACGAGCAGGATCACGCCCAGGGTGTTTTTGCCAATCAAGAGGACGATTCTAATGACAGGGTGGTTGTTTTTAAGCTCCGCAGGGCGGCGCTTGCTGTACAGGAAATAATCGTCGGGAATCCGCGCTACCAACCAGGGCAGGGACAAGAGGCTGATAACAAATGTTAGCAGCGATATAAGCGCCAGCCAGGCAAATATTTCCTGATATTGTCCCAACCATGAGATCACTGCTCGGCGAGCTCATAGGGTAGATCGTTGAAGCTTATAGCAAGGGTCTGCCCGCCAATTACTAGCTCGCTTTGCTCAAGCGCTCTTTCTCGTAATACCGCAAGCATTGCAAAACTTCTGATGTCAGAGGGTGCAGCTTCTACGACGGTGCCAAGTAATTTGCCTTCTGTGTCAGTAATATCCGTGCCGGGAGCGGGGATGAGAGCTTGTGCCGATGTGGATATCGGAGTCACTGTAAGCCGATAGGTGCGGCGCTTGAGTTTACCCAGGTACTGCATTCTGGCGACCACTTCCTGGCCGGTGTAGCAGCCCTTGCTGAAACTGATCGCGCCAGTGGCTTGCAGGTTGAGCATTTGTGGCACGAGTTGTTCGCTCAGTGCTGGGCTGACCGAGGCGAGACCAGCGTTTATCAGCTGTAGTTGCCACCAGGGTAGACCGACGGCTTGTAAGTCTGAGGTTAATTGCTCCCAGACTGCCTGAGCCCTGTCGGCTTTGCTTATGATGATAAATAGTTCGCCATTAAGACAGCTCAACAAAGTACCTCCGCTATCGCTAACAAAGGTGTTGGCGGCGGGCATGGAGGGGAATAGCTTTAGCAGGGTGTTTTCGATAGCTGGCCCGCTGATACCGAACAAGCGAAATTCATCGCTGCTGTCGGCAAGGCTGGTTTTAAAAAATGCAGCATATTTTTCGATGCTTGCCAGTGTCGGCTTAATCAGAGCTTTATCCATCGAAAGCAATACCTGTTCTTCGGTTTCGACATAAGCCTGGAAGGAGGTAAGCATCCTGCCTTTGGGGTTGCATATGGCTCCCGGCCTTGAGTTGCCCGGTGTCAGGTCGAGTACATCACAGGTTGTTTGACCTTGCAGAAATTTCCGAGAGTCAGGCCCAGTGGCAGAGAGTATGCCCAGGTTGCCGAGGTCGCAAAGGGTGTCGCTCAGGTTGCCATAATCGGCCGGTGATTCGCCAAAGGAGACCACATGTCCGCTGCCTTCTTCGTCATTTAGCCATTGGGCGCCACGTTGTTCGAGAAATTGCTGCCAGTTATTCATAAGGGTTATTCATAGCCGTTATTCATGGTTAAGGTGTAGTCCAGCTTGCGTTAGTTGAAGTGCTTTGTTCACAAGGTGAAACATAAATTAGGTGCTTATACTTTAACATTAGATCGTTAAGACAGATCGCTAAACGAGATTGCCGAGGCAGACCATCGAAATAAGTGATTGCGAAATAAGCTCATCGTCGGGGGGTGGCTAAGGGTGCATTCTATTATAATTCAGGGCCGTAGAAATTAGATTATGCTAATGGACAAGAACCGCCTGCTTTGGGCCAGCCGTCGAGGCATGCTTGAGCTGGATTTGATATTGCAGCCTTTTGCAGAAAATGTGTATTCGCAATTGAGTCCGGATGATCAGCAGCGTTACGAGCAATTGCTCGACTGCGAGGATCAGGATTTATTCTCCTGGTTGTTGCGCAGCAAGGTGCCGGAGGATGCGCAAATTCGTCAGATTATCGATATTATTTTGGCTAGCCGTGATCCGGTATCTTGAGTTAAAAACTTCACCTGCGGCTATGCTCCGGCGCTTACAGGCAGTGGCGATCTTGATGACTGCGGTGTTGTTGTTCCTGTTGCCGCTAGCGCTCCCGGTAAGATTAGCGCTCTATGGTTTATTAAGTTTGCTCGTCGTGGGCCTGGTTCTGCAATCGAGAGAGAGGCGCGAGTTTAAAAGTTTGATTGTCGATACTGACGCGCAGACGGTTTCAATTAATTACTGGTTGTCTGGGTCTGAACCTGCGCCTGCGCCGGGACAGGGTCTTGAGCGGAATCCGCAAGAGAGTGCAGCGATAGCTAAACCTCTAAGTTGTCGTGTGGAGTATTTTAGTCAGCGTTTGATTATGCTGGCTTATCGCGAAGAGCCTGAAGACGACGCCCAGTGGCCTTATCTGCGTCGGTTACGACGTTTGCCGGTATTTCCTGCGATGCTTAGCCATGACGACTATCGTCGCCTGCTGGCAGTGGTGAGGTTGGTGCAGACCCGGTGATGGGGCTTAGTTCTTTCCAACCTACTAACTTTTGGCTAACAGCTTATTTTTCACTAACAACTCATTTTTTACTAACAATGATGTCTTGCCCCGCAAAATTCATTGGTACCAAAATAGTGTCTTTAGCGACCTGGGATAGCTCTGGGTGGTCGAGGGTGTAATGCAGCCCGCGACTTTCTTTGCGCAATAGTGCTGAGCGGATGATGAGATCGGCCACCACGGCAAGATTACGTAATTCGAGAATATCTCGGCTGATCTTGTAGTTTCTGTAGTACTCCTGAATCTCTCTTTTCAACAGACGAATCCGGTGCTCGGCCCGTTCCAGGCGTTTGCGGGTGCGTACGATGCCCACGTAATCCCACATAAAGCGTCGAAGCTCGTCCCAGTTATGAGAGATAACGACATCTTCATCGGAATAGGTGACACGGGACGAATCCCAGGCCTTGGTGTAGCTGGGCTCGGGTATTGCGCTAATTTCCTGGTCGATACTTTGTGCCGCTGCCTGCGCAAACACGAGGCATTCCAGCAGGGAGTTGCTGGCCATACGATTGGCGCCGTGGAGACCAGTAAACGCACATTCGCCGATGGCATAGAGGTTTTTCAGGTCACTGCGGCCGTCGATATCGGTGACAATTCCACCACAGGTATAGTGGGCCGCGGGCACCACTGGAATAGGCTGCTGGGTAATATCGATGCCAAATTCCAGGCATTGAGCGCTAACCGTAGGGAAGTGGGACTTGATGAATTCCGCAGGTTTGTGGCTGATATCTAGATAGACGCAATCGGCACCCAGGCGCTTCATCTCATGATCGATGGCTCTGGCGACTATGTCGCGGGGGGCGAGTTCGGCGTCGGGATGAAAGTCGTGCATAAACCGGCTGCCATCTGGTAACAGCAGGTGAGCACCTTCGCCCCGCAAGGCTTCAGATACCAGAAACGATTTGGCTTCTGGGTGAAACAGGCAGGTGGGATGAAATTGATTAAACTCCATATTTGCCACCCGGCAGCCCCGACGCCAGGCGGCTGCGATACCGTCCCCGCTGGCACCATCAGAATTGCTGGTATAGAGGTAGGCTTTGCTGGCACCACCCGTGGCTAGCACGACGATTTTGGCCTGGAACAGGCAGACGCGATCACTGTGTTTATCGAGCACATATGCGCCGTTGCAGCGTAGGCTGCGGGAGTCGGAGTCTGCCTGGGTGGTGAGATCGACGACGACATGATGTTCAAAAACATCGATATTGGACTTTTCCTGAACCCGGCTTGCCAGGGTGCCCGATACCGCTTGCCCAGTAGCATCTGCGGTATGGAGTATGCGTCGATGACTGTGGCCTCCCTCCTGGGTCAGATGGAAATCATCGCTGTTGCTGTCTTTAGTAAACTCGACACCCTGATCGATCAGCCACTGCAACGCGGCGGGGCCTTGCTCCAGGGTGGTACGCACGACATCGTCATGACACAAACCGGCTCCGGCCCTAAGTGTGTCGGTGACGTGAGCATCAATGCTGTCTTCCTCATCGAGTACCGCTGCGATGCCACCCTGAGCCAGCCAGGTCGAACCGGTGCGTAGTTGGTCTTTGCTAAGAATAGCGATGCGAAGCTCGGGTGCAAGTCGTAGCGCGAGGGACATACCGGCAGCGCCGCTGCCAATGATGAGTACATCATGATGGTAGGTTTTTTTCACCGGAATCAGAGAGCCTGTGTGTGACTGCGAACGAGGTGGAGCATGATAGTATATGGCGCGTGAAAACCCAATCGGCAAGACATTCCACAAAATAAGGCAGTGTTTCTAAGCGGGTGCTTTGGCATACCCCTTAAAAATGTATATCGAACCAAAGTTGATTAATGGGGTCTGTCAGTGGGTCTTATTTATGGAGACGAAGTAGGTGGGGTGATTCGGACGGGAAGTAAGACGGGTCAGACGGAGAGTAAGACGGGAACTAAGAAGGAAAAAATGGGAATGGTAGATGTCAGCTGACAAGCCTCAGGATACAGATAAGCAGCTTGTCGCGAGAGTCAAAAAAGGGGATAAACGAGCCTTCGACCTGCTGGTATTGAAGTATCAGTACAAGGTTCAGGCCATTGTCTCCCGCTATATCAATGATCGGGAAGAGGTTAACGATATTGTCCAGGAGGCTTTTATAAAGGCCTATCGGGCAATGGGTAATTTTCGTGGCGACAGCCAGTTTTATACCTGGCTCTATAGGATCGCCGTCAATACCGCAAAAAACTATCTGGTATCAAGAAGTCGGCGTCCCCCAGCGAATGATATTGATGCTGAGGAAGCTGAGTACTTCACAGGCAGTGATCGTCTTAAAGATGTCGATACCCCAGAAAATATTATCTACCGCGACGAGCTGGAGGCGGTGGTCAATGAGGCCATTAAAAACTTACCAGAGGATCTCCGCTCAGCGGTGACCTTGCGGGAGTTTGAAGGTCTCAGCTATGAAGATATTGCCGCCATTATGGAGTGCCCGGTAGGCACGGTTCGCTCGCGTATTTTTCGGGCTCGTGAGGCGATTGATCAGCAGGTTAAAGCTTTGGGAGGCGGGCTGCTGTGACTAAAATTAGCGGATTTCTCCTTCCTGGCGATGCTGAGCGGAACCTTTTCGGATGCCCCCGGTCTGATTTTCACGAGAGCCTGATGAGCTTGCTCATGATGGTTCGATTGGCGGCAAGTTTGGCCTAAGGTCATAAGCTCTAAAAGCGTAAAACAGCGGCATGATCAGTTGTTTTTAATGAGTGTTTAAGGTGTGGTTTTTAAGCTATAAACTTTTTGGTGCAGGGTAATCATTTATGACAGATAAAACGGATAGCAAAGTGAGAGAGAGTCTTTCGGCCATGGTCGATAACGAGGCCTCCGAGTTCGAGCTTTTCCGCACCACAAAAATGTTATCCGAAGACGATGAATTAAGACAGGCGTGGCATCGTTATCATCTAGCCAGTTCGGTAATGGGCACAGAAGGCCCGATAATTGCGACCGACTTGTCTGCACAAATAGCGAGTGCTATTGAGTTGGAGACCGAGTTGTCAGTGCCGACCGTAGAAGATAAAAGGACTTCGGAATCGGAATATAGGGCAGAGAATTCTTCCTCAAACACAACGTTCTCCAAAATAGCCATAGCGGCATCAGTGGCGGTGGTCGCGGTGTTTGGTGTGCAGTTCTTACAACTCGGACCTGAAAATATTGTTAACGCGCCTAGTAATGAGCTTGCGAGTAAGGCGACAAATGAGGTGGATGTCGGACTGGAAAAGTCTGATGGTATTGGTCCTCAGTTCCAGTTACCGTCGGGATATAGCTTGCCCCATGTCAATATTCGGGCGGTGAGCACGGCACCTGTTCATTCGATTAATCAGCCGCTGGCAGTTCAACGCTCAGGGCAGGCTGTAGGTTTACTCGATGCAACGGCGCTGGATACGGGCAATATGGTTCAGGAACAGGACGGTAGTGAGACTCATCGGCAGGTTGAACATTATTTGAACCGTATGATGCTCAGGCACACTCAGCAATAACCACTAACCGTCGTTACCAGGCTGGGTAAGCCCTGGATAAGCGAAGCAGGTAATAGAACCGGCTTGTTTGTTTACTTAGTCCTTCAGTAAAATAATTCCCCATTTTCGGTAGATTGGATTGATCTGCCAGGTTTGATCTATTAAATCTGATCTGTTCAGGAAAAAAGTATGTCCCTGATAATTAGGGTGCTTTTCGGTGATTAAGGAAACCACAACCATAGTCGATGTCGAACCCCACTATTTGTGGGTCGAGGGTGTGCAGCGCTCGACCTGTGGTTCGTGTACGGCGAGAGCAGGCTGCGGACAGCGATTGCTTGCGGGCATTCAGGCTCGAACATCCAGGGTCCGGGTCTTGCTGAGTGCCGCCGATACCACGCACTACCGGGTTGGTGAGGACATAGAGATTGGCATTCCCGATGATGTGGTGGTGAAGGGCTCTTTATTTGTCTATTTATCGCCCTTGCTGGGACTTATGTTGAGTGCTGGTCTGGCGGACTACTGGTTCCATCGAGAGATCTTTACCGTCGGTGCGGCTGTGGTCGGTCTTCTTGGTGGCGGTTTGGTGGTCCGGGCGGTTTCTGTACTGTTGAGCAAAAACAGTCGTTTGCAACCCAGGGTGCTAGAGCAAGGGTTGAGACTGGCGAATTTGCCCCCAAATTCATAACTCCCCAACTTCATAACTAATATTGCAGTTAAATGTAACAGTCATCAGTTGCATCACCTCATGGTTTTATATGTTCTTAGGAGTCCCACAAATGGTTAGTCGCATTTTGTTCACGCTGTTCTTTATGGTTATTTTCCTGCCTACAGCCTCGGCGAATCTGCCAGACTTCACCCACTTGATTGAGAGAAATTCCCCCGCTGTAGTGAAAATACGTGCTGTAGAACAAGCTCCAGAACGTCGTCGTCAGCAGATTCCCCAGGGCCAGGTGCCAGATATATTTCGGGATTTTTTTGGGCAGCCTAACCAGCCCAGACGAAAAGCAGAAGCAATGGGTTCCGGGTTTTTTATATCCAGTGACGGCTACATATTGACCAATAACCACGTTATTGGTGATGCCGATGAAATTACTGTTCGACTGAATGATCGCAGGGAGTACCCTGCTACGGTCGTCGGCGCCGATTCTCGATCTGATCTGGCGCTGTTAAAAATTGATGAAAAAGGCCTGCCTAGCGTCACCCTGGCCGCTGCTGGCGACCTTAAAGTCGGCGAGTGGGTGGTCGCTATTGGTTCTCCTTTTGGCCTGGATTATTCTGCCAGCGCAGGCATTATCAGTGCTATTGGCCGCAGTATACCGACCGCTCGCGGGGAGGATTATGTGCCGTTTATCCAGAGTGATGTGGCTATCAATCCCGGTAACTCGGGTGGCCCATTGTTTAACCTGAATGGTGAAGTCGTGGGTGTTAATTCACAAATTTATACCCGTTCAGGTGGCTCGATCGGTTTGTCTTTTGCGATTCCAGTCAGCGTCGTGGTCGAGGTGGTTGATCAACTTAAAGAAAAAGGCCATGTCGATCGAGGTTGGTTGGGGGTTTATATTCAGGATGTGAACAAAGATCTGGCGGAATCACTCGGCCTGAAAAAGCCAGCTGGTGCCCTGATTGCTCAGGTGGAACCCGGAAGCCCAGCAGGCAAAGCCGGAATCGAAGCCGGAGATGTGGTGATTGAGTTTAACGGGCGGAGTATTCTTGAGGCCAGCGACTTGCCCCATACGGTCGGTTTGATAGCGCCGGGCAAGAAGGCTCTGGCAGTTGTTGTCCGCAAAGGCAAAGAGCGTAAGTTGACTGTGACAGTTGGTGCTCGCCCCGGAGACGACAGCGCTCAGGCTCGAAATGGAGATGGCGATGTACTGGGGCTCGCTGTGGATGAAATCAGTGATGATATAAGAACAAAATGGCGTTTATCTGGCGGTGTTAAGGTCAGCAAGGTGGGTGCTGATTCTCCCGGCGCAGAGGCTGGCCTACAGGTCGGTGATGTTATCGTGCAGTTGGGTTATCACACCATCACCGACGTTGATGATTACCGCGCTGTACTCGAAGAAATACCCAGCGCTACGCCTGTTGCCCTGCGTTTTTTTCGGCGCGGTCGATCGGTATTCCGCACTATACAAATTGACTGACATGTTAGCTTGATTGACCGCGGGAACAGGGTAGTGGAAGTCTGGCGGCGATCGGGGGCTGTAAGCCCGCGATCATGGCGCGGCTTAGGCAAATAGGCTAGACTGCGCCCCGCACTAGTACCCCTCACGATATATCCCATTTACGGTCTCAGTAACGACGTGTCGAAACTCAGTCATATTCGGAATTTCTCCATTATTGCTCATATTGATCATGGCAAATCGACGTTGTCCGATCGATTTATTCAGCGCTGTGGTGGCCTCAGTCAGCGTGAAATGGCTGAGCAAGTGCTTGATTCAATGGATATTGAACGCGAGCGCGGTATTACCATCAAGGCCCAGAGCGTGACTCTGGATTACACTGCAAACGATGGCAAGACTTACCAGCTAAATTTTATCGATACACCGGGTCATGTGGATTTTTCCTATGAGGTGTCGCGCTCTCTGGCGGCCTGCGAAGGTGCCTGGTTGGTGGTCGATGCGGCTCAGGGCGTTGAAGCCCAGTCGGTGGCTAATTGCTACACTGCTATCGCCCAGGATTTAGAGGTGATTCCTGTATTAAACAAGATTGATTTGCCCCAGGCCGAGCCGGAACGAGTCAAGCTTGAAATCGAAGAAATCATTGGAATTGATGCGTCTGACGCAGTGTCCTGCAGTGCTAAAACTGGTGAGGGTATTGATGAGATTCTTGAACAGTTGGTTGCGCGCGTGCCGCCGCCGACCGGTGATATCGATGCGCCTCTGCAGGCGCTGATTATCGATTCCTGGTTTGATAACTACCTGGGTGTAGTCTCGCTGGTTAAGGTGAGTCAGGGTACCTTGCGGGTCAAAGACAAGTTAATTAGTAAAACCATTGGTAAGTCTCATATAGTCGATAGTGTCGGTGTGTTTACTCCCAAGCGAACAGAAACTGGTATTTTAAAGGCCGGTGAAGTGGGTTTTGTCGTTGCGGGTATTAAGGATATTCAGGGCGCGCCGGTTGGCGATACCTTCACTCATGCAACCACCATAGATACACCAGCATTGCCAGGATTCAAAAAGGTTAATCCTCAGGTCTATGCTGGTTTATTTCCCGTCAGTTCCGATGATTTTGAGGACTTCCGGGAGGCTTTATCCAGGTTGACTCTCAACGATGCCTCACTATTTTATGAACCCGAAACCTCTGATGCTCTGGGTTTTGGTTTTCGCTGTGGTTTTCTTGGTTTGCTGCACATGGAAATCATTCAGGAGCGTCTGGAGCGGGAATACGACCTGGATCTGATTACCACGGCACCGACGGTGATTTATGAAGTCGTCGATAATCGTGGCGATATCCGGCATATCTCTAACCCCTCAAGTTTGCCTGACCCAGGCTCGATAGATGAAATGCGGGAGCCTATTTGCGAGGCTAATATCCTCGTGCCTAAGGAATATCTGGGCAATGTCATGTCTCTGTGTATTGAGAAAAGGGGCGTGCAAAAAGATATGCAGTTTGCCGGTAATCAGGTGTCGCTAACCTATGATGTGCCCATGAGTGAGGTGGTCATGGATTTTTTCGACCGGCTTAAATCCTGCAGTCGGGGCTTTGCATCGCTAGAATATAACTTCAAGCGTTTTCAGGCCGCACCCCTGGTGAGGCTTGATATCTTGATTAATGGCGAAAAAGTCGATGCTTTAGCCTTGATCGTGCATCGTGACAACGCTCAGCAAAAAGGTCGTTTGATTGCCGATAAAATGAAGGACTTAATTCCTCGGCAAATGTTTGATGTGGCTATTCAGGCGGCTTTGGGTGGTCATGTTATTGCACGTACTACGGTCAAGGCCCTGCGTAAAAATGTTACTGCAAAATGTTATGGCGGTGACGTTTCGCGGAAGAAAAAATTATTGGAAAAACAGAAGGCAGGCAAAAAACGTATGAAGCAGGTGGGTCGAGTCGAAATTCCTCAAGAGGCCTTCCTGGCCGTTTTAAGATCGGACAATGGATAGACTAAAAAATAATGGGTAGAGTATAAATATGGACATGGATTTTCCACTGATTCTGGTGATCTTGACCGCGATAGCGGGTTTCATGTGGTTTCTGAATAAATTCTATTTGTCAGCTCGGAGAGGCAAGGATCAACCTTCTCCCTGGTATGTCGAATCCACTGCGCCATTTTTCCCGGTATTATTTATTGTTCTGGTGGTTCGCTCTTTTGTGGTAGAACCTTTTCAAATCCCTTCCGGATCAATGATCCCGACGCTGGAAGTGGGGGATTTTATACTGGTTAATAAATTTTCCTACGGTTTGCGTTTGCCGGTGCTAGGTACGAAAGTACTCGAAGTCGGAGAGCCGAAATACGGCGATGTTATGGTTTTTGTGCCGCCGAATGATGATCGATATTTTATTAAGCGGGTGGTCGGCTTGCCTGGAGATGAAGTCAGAATTATTGATAATTACCTTTACGTTAATGGTAAAAAAATGGTTCAGGAAAAAATCCCGAGCAAGGTAGAAAATTCATTGAATACCCATCGAATCGTTAATGAACAGCTCAATGATGTTAAACACTTGCTGCGCCGACAGGTCGGGGCCGGACAATACGGGAGGGACTTTTTTGTAGTTGTTCCCGAAGATCATTACTATATGGTGGGAGATAACCGAGATAATAGCTGGGACAGCCGAGCCTGGGGAGCGGTGCCCGAGAAAAATATAGTGGGCAAGGCTTTTGCCACCTGGATGCATTGGGAAAAAGTGCTAAGTGTGCCGACCTTTGATAGAGTGGGCACCATAAAATAGTTTAAAAATGATAGGAGCAGGTGTAATGCGCGGACGTAAACAGCGAGGAGTTTCTCCTCTAGGGTTCTTGGCAGTGCTGGCTATAGGCGGTTTCTTTTTGACAGTGGTGTTTAAGGTGGGACCTCTATTTGTGGAGTATTATTTCGTTGATGGAGCCTTGCAGACCTTGGCCAATGAAGATATTGATACGATGAACAACCGCCAAATTCGTCGCATGGTGTCTGATTCATTTACGATCAACAGTGTCCGTGATGTGGATATCAAATCCATGAAAGTCGAACGAGATAAAACCCGGACATTGGTTTATTTTGACTACGAAAAGCGGGTTAATTTTATCGCCAATGTAGATATTGTGGCGGTATTTCATGCTGAGTATGACAGTTCAAAGTAACTTCCTTATCCGTAAATTCAAATGTCAGATGATTTGTGGATATTAATTATCGGCGCCTCCTGACTCGTATTGGGCATGATTTTTCTCAGCCCAGATTATTGCAGCAGGCTCTGACTCACCGCAGTTATGGCGCAAAAAATAACGAACGCCTGGAATTTCTTGGTGACGCGATACTGGG
>CALLDA010000020.1 GCA_937998635.1 uncultured Pseudomonadales bacterium | reverse complement strand
AGGATTGCGACATTGTTGTAGTAACACCAGGCTTGATAAAATTGTACACGAGGCAGACAGAATTGCCTTTTTCATATGATTCAATTATTTCATAATCAAAGTTTTCTGGTGGCGATGATTTTAACGAATCTATATATTCGCTTGCTGTTTTGAACTCAAACAATGGGCCTTTGAAGGAAAATTGTTCAGCTAATAATTGATGCAGCTCATCTAATGTGCCCCCATAGAATATTTCCATATATTTATTGGCTAACTCTAATGAAGTCATATCATTTATTTACTCATATAACGCCGCAAACACAGGCGAGCGTTAGCGAGTCCAGCCCACGCTTTTTGTGGGCGTTTGTGATTTGCCTTGTTATAAAGCATGTTCACGATGTTCCGAGAATGACCAGTAATAAAGGCAAAGAATACTTGGCAAAACATACCAAAGATAATTAATGCCAATAAGTACATTTGACTGTACTGAAATATTTGACGAAAACAAACCTCCCTGAAAAATCTCGATTGCGCGTACAGTAACAAACACAGCAAGTACTATTAGCCAAACATTCTTAGATACAAGCCGACGCTTTGTTGCATATGCCCACACAGCGATAAGACCGAATATATTTATTGCCCACACGAACCACGGTTTAGCTTGGTTAAAAGCACCCAATTCAATCGCAACGCTTATCCTATAGCAACTTTCAAGGGTAGCCAAGACAACGTAGATAAGCGCGAATTTCTTCAACATTGTAATGCCTCATAACAGTTTTTCTATGGACTCTCTCCGGTTTGCTAAGATAATCTGGCTTTCTAGCGGGTGTTGACTGCATTTATCTATTCGGTCTCTATGAACTCAATCATTGACCAGGATGACAGTTGCGTGCAAGCCCCTCATTATTCAGGCGGTTGTTTCAACCAAAACTGTTATCAGGTGCAGCTTGCACACGGTCAGGCCGCTTTCCATCCAATTTATCAAGCAATCGTAGATTCATCCGTTCTTGTTTAATTGATTAAGGGCTCAGGCTTTCCCACCATCACTGCCCATAACATTCTTGCCTGCTTGGCCGCAAAGGCAACCGCCACCACATTATCCGGCTTTCTTGCCCTCAATGATTCTATCCAGGGACTGTGTTTACCACGCCCCTTTGTCGACATCAGCAGCACCGTGCGTGCACCATGAACCAATAGCATACGTACGTAACGGTCTCCCCGTTTGGTAATCCGACCCAGTTTGGTTTTACCCCCTGAGGAGTATTGCCGGGGTACCAGCCCTAACCAGGCGGCAAATTGACGACCATTTTTAAAGATGCTGGCATCACCTGCTGTAGCGACTACGGCCGATGCGGTCAGTGGACCAATGCCGTCTAGCTGGGTGAGCTTCGAGGCAATGGCGTGATGGGATACCCACTGACTGATACGTTTATCCAATGCCGCGACGCGTTCTTCTTCTCGATACAGTGCCGTCAATAAGTCGTGCAGCAGTTCATGCAGGAGGGCGGGCAGCTCAGTGGTTTCAAAAATAGCCGCTAACTCTCTTTTCAGTTTATGCCGCCCTTTGCTAACAGCAATACCAAACTCTTGCAGATGGCCATGAAGTTGATTAATCAATGCCGTTCGCGTAGCGATGCTCTGACTGCGTATCCGGTGAGCCATTAATATGGCTTGCTGATCTTCTGATTTCACGGCCACAAAGTGCATGCCTGGGCGACTGATTGCTTCGCAAATGGCTTCGGCATCATTGGCGTCGTTTTTACCCTTGCGCCGATAGGGTATAACAAACTTTACTGAAATGAGTTTGACCTCATGGCCCAGTTTGCTCAACTCTCTGGCCCAATAATGACTGCCACCACAGGCTTCAATGCCCACCCTACACGGGGGTAATTGGGCAAAATACGTCAGCACATTCTTCCGCGACAGTTGTTTACGTAGGATGGCTTGCCCATGGGCATTGACGCCATGGATGGCAAACACATGCTTCGCAATATCAAGACCACATCTTACCGCTACCTTATCCATCTTTTTTCTCCTGTGTTATCTAATAGCCTCACACTTGAGACTAGAAGAGGAGAGAGTCCATGTCATTATTCAGAAGACACCGTCGCACTATCACCTGGCTCGCTATCTCGTAAATCAAAATCCGGGAAAAGGCTTATATTTGTATTGATTTCAATGCCTTATCCCTAGCAGTCTAAGTAGCCTTTGCTGTGATAGTGCGATTTAGGCGCAGTCGTTTTCATTTTCTGTCTCGCGAACACATTTTGCAAGCCTTTGTATTTCAATAAGTTAGAGGCGAAAAAAGTGTTCACGAGACGGTGGCTACTGATCTTGGGGAAAAGGTCACCTAAAGCTCAAAGCTCAATGTATAACACCTGTGGTACGGACTCGCTTGGCACCTTTTAGGGGTTTTGCCTTAAGGGCGTCTTTGCGGAGTTTGGCTCGAGCATCCAGGGTATTTTTTAAAGCGATCAACAGTCCGGTAATAATAAATGCGCCGGGCGGCAAGATAGCCACCAGAAAACTATAGCCACTGCCAAAGATTTGCAGTGACCAGTTGGCGGCAAATGGCCCAAATAGTAAATCCATATTCGCAAACAGGGTACCGCTGCCCAGCACCTCGCGGATAGCGCCCAGCACCAGTAAAACCGCGCCAAAACCAACACCCATAAGCAGGCCGTCGGCTATAGCGGGGATGATGGCATTTTTGCTGGCAAAGGCTTCGGCCCGGCCCAGTATCGTGCAATTTGTAACAATCAGGGGAATGAAGATGCCGAGAATTTGGTATAGCTCGTAGGTGTAGGCCTTCATGAGCATTTCGGTACAGGTGGTGAAGGTGGCGATAATCATCACGAAGGCGGGTATGCGCACCGCATCACTCACTTGATGGCGGATAAGCGATACTGCTGCGTTGGAGCCGACCAGCACGGCCAGGGTCGCGAGACCCAATCCCAGGGCGTTAACCACCGAGCCACTGACGGCCAGCAGGGGACACAGGCCGAGTAACTGAACCAGGGCCGGATTGTTATCCCATAAACCATTGCGGGAAATCTCTCGGTAGGATACCTGACTTATTTCAGTCATGGCTTACTTCACTCATGGCTTTGCACCTTTGGTGGCTTGTTACTCTCTACGTTAGTTTCAATATCAGGTTTTGTCACGGCCTGAACTTTGGGCTGAGTTTTGGCCTGAACTTTGGCTTGAACGTCGGGATGAACCTTGGCTTGCGTTTCGGCCGGAGGCTCCCGCGAATCCTTTGAGTTGGCCTTGATCATAGCCTGGTCTAGCTTAAGGATTCGGTTTTGATCTTCGGCAAAATATTCCAGAATTCTCTTCACCTGGGCGACCACAGCTCTGGGGGTAATAGTGGCACCGGTGAACTGGTCGAAATCGCCGCCGTCTTTTTTGACCTGCCATTGCGCTGCGACAGGCTGGTACAGGGATTTATGGTTGAAGCTCAAAATCCACTGACTCTTTTTCAAGTCTATTTTATCGCCGAGGCCGGGTGTTTCTGTGTGACTCAGCACCCTAACTCCAGCCAGTGTGCCATCCATATTGACCCCGGCGATTAAGCGGATGTCACCGCTGTAACCGTCCGCCGCCACGGCGGGAATAATGAGCGCTTCGATCTTGCCATCCTGCCGGGCAATGTTTACGTCGCCGCCCTTGGTTAAACCCAGCTGGCTCCAAAATTGCCGGGGTATAGCGAGGGTATCGAGCAGCATATCGTTGCTGTGGCGGTCTTTAGGAATAATTTCGAGCAGGGCTTTTTCTGCCGCACGGCGTTCTGATTCGGCAATCTGCTCGCGAGTGCCAAGATGGGTGCTGGCCAGTAGCAGTGCTGTAACCAGGGCGAAGGCTGCCAGCACGAAGCTGTTAAATCCGATGGATTGCTTTAACACGGATTAATCCTTCTTTTCCGGCAGGTTTAGCTTAGGATCGCTGAGATCGGTAGAGCCAGAGCTTCGCTCAGAGATTTTGTTGTGGCCATAGGTCCGTGGCAGCGTGTAGTAATCGATAAAGGGCGCGGCGAAATTCATCAGCAAAACCGCAAAGGCGACGGCATCGGGGTAATTTCCCCAGGCGCGGATAACAAAAATCAACACGCCGATTAAAGCACCGTAAATTAAGCGCCCCGTGTTCGACACCGCCGAGGTGACCGGGTCGGTAACAATAAAAAAAGCACCCAGCATGGTCGCGCCACTGAGCAGGTGCAGACTTGCCGGACCATTGCTGACCGAGCTGCCGCCATCATTATTGAGCCAGGCCATCAGGGTTAATGCGCTCAACATGGCGACCGGTGCGTGCCAGGTAAATATCTTTTTGTATAAGAGGTAGCAGCCGCCAGCGAGAAAGCCCAGGTTGACCCATTCCCAGCCAGCGCCAGCCCAGCGGCCAGCAGCGAACCAGGCATCCTGCTGGTAAAACTGCTCCACTAACAAGCCGTTGTTGTGTTTAAAGGCGTCCAGTGGCGTGGCGGCGGTAAAGGCGTCAATCGTGTTCCCAGAAAGCTCAAAGCTGCCTGAAAACTGGAAAATGATCTGGATAGATTCCCATAAACCGGGTGGGTTTAGTTCGGTGGCAAGCATACTGTGGGCCGCGGGCCAGGTGGTCATCTCAATGGGGAAGGAGATGAGTAGCACCACATAGCCGACCATGGCCGGGTTAAAGGGGTTGTAACCCATGCCACCGTAAAGATGTTTGGCGATAATAATGGCGAAAGCGGTGCCGACCACCACCACCCACCAGGGCACCAGAGGCGGCAGGGCGAGGCCTATCAATACCGCAGTCACCAGAGCGCTGCAATCCCGAAGGTAAAACCACACCGGACGTTTTCGGGCAGTGACGATAGCTGCTTCACAAGCCAGGGCGGTCACGCTGGCGATAAGGATATTAATCAACGAGCCCCAACCAAAATGCCAGAGTAAGGCCAGTAAACCCGGAATCGTGGCCAGCAGCAGTTGCTGCATCACATGCTGGGTAGTTTGGGGTGCATGGAGATGGGGTGAGGTGGTGCGGAGCAGGGCCATTAGCGGCTTTGCTCCTTGTTTAAGGACGCTGTATTTAAGGTCTCACTATCGCTCGCTTCTGCGTCTGCTTCTGCCAGGCTGGCTTCGGCATCGACCAGCTTAGTTTCGAGTTTGGTCACGGCGTTGGCGAAGGCTTGGAGATTCTCGTCCTTATCGGATTCAGCCTGGGCAAGGCGACTGCGGGCTTTGTCCAGACGGACAAGGAGGCCGTCGCGTTGGCTGACTAATTTTTCCTGTACTGACATATCTGCTTGCAGTGCAGCTTTTTGCTGGGCGTTCTTAATCGCGATGGCGGCGGCGTCCAGTGCGACCTGGTCTTGATCGGATGTTGTCTTATCGTGGTCCTTATCCGTATCACTTACGTTATTTTTGGCTGTGTATGCAGCTAAATTGTTGACCGCCTCCTGATGGCGAAGTCGGCTCTGTTCGAGGCTCGCCTCAAGTGTGCCCCGTGTTGAATCTTCAGCGCTGCTCTGTTCCAGTTTTTGCTGGGCTTTGTGCAGACGGCTTTGTGCGGCGCTAAGCGCTCGTTGCAGGCGCTTGAGTTCCTGTTCCGGCGAGGCTTTGGCGGCGCTGACTCTGGCCAGTGCTGCCTGGATGATATCGGTATCACCGTTATTACCGTCGCTGCCAGCATCCGAATCGCCCGTATTATCAGCGCCAGGATTTTCAGCACTGAGTTTTGCCAGTTCGGCGGCTTTTTTCCGGGCCTCGCGTTTTGCGTTTCTTTCCTCTTCGGCTTTGAGCAAACGTTCCTGATGATATTCAAAGCGTTGGCGGGCACGGTCGGCAATGACGTTTTCCTGTTCGATCAGGCGAATTTCGCCTTTGGCTGCGCGATAGTATTGAACCAGTGGGATCTCACTGGGGCAGACATAAGAGCAAGCACCGCATTCGATGCAATCGGCGAGATTGTGGGCGGCCAGTTTGTCGTAGTCTTTGGCTCTGGCATACCAGTACAACTGCTGGGGCAGCAAGTTGGCGGG
>CALLDA010000019.1 GCA_937998635.1 uncultured Pseudomonadales bacterium | reverse complement strand
TTAGCAGTGCTTTGCTATGTGGATCATTGGTGACATCGACTGTTACCGTGGCCGATGAAGGCCGCGACAATGATCCTTTGGAAGCATTTAACAGAGCTATTTTTAGTTTTAACGACACGGCTGACAGATGGTTGTTAAAACCTGTTGCGCGAGGTTACCGAGCGGTCACGCCTAATCCGATCGAACACGGCGTCGGTCGAATGTTTAGTAACCTCGGCGAGGTGCTGAATGTGGTGAATGATGTCATGCAAGGTAAATTTAGGCAGGCGGGTAACGATAGCGGGCGCTTTCTTGTTAATAGCACGGTTGGCCTGGCAGGTTTTTTTGACGTGGCCCAACATTGGGGAATGCCTAAGTCAGACGGTGAGGATTTTGGCCAGACCTTTGGTGTGTGGGGCATAGGGCAGGGTTCTTATTTGGTGCTGCCTTTTTTAGGGCCCAGTACGTTTAGGGATGCGCCGGGTCGAGCGCTGGATTCTTTTCTCAATCCTGTAAGCTTTGTGGATCACGTGCCAACACGAAATGAATTATATGGTGCCAATGTGCTGTCAGTTAGAGCTGAGTTACTTGAGGCTGAAAAACTGATTACCGGCGATAAATATAGTTTTGTGCGCGATGTCTACTTGCAGCGACGAGAGTATCTGATTCTGGATGGACAGGTAGAAGACGATTTCGGTGATGACGAATACCAATAGATTTGCAGATCTTATGCCCGCCCGCATACGTCGTCGGTAAGATGTGGTGGAGACAAATAAGCGCGTTCTTATTATCTCCCGTGACGAGAAACGTTATTCTCGCTGGCTGCGGTTCCTGGAATCTGAGGGGTGGGTGGTAAGCCGGGTTGATACTCGCGACGAGGCCCTGGAAAATATCCCCAATTTTCTGCCTGCACTGATGTTTGTCGATATCGAATCTGGCGAGCACGTTATAGATATAGACGAAGACTTTGCCCAGCGTTGTCGAGACTCCGGTTTAGCGGTTATCCCTATTCTTAGTTATCCCCAACCAGAAGATGTTACTGACAGCTACCGTCGCGGTGCTATCGATGTGCTGATAGAGCCCTTTGAGGATGCTGATATGTCTGCGGCGATCGAAAGGGCCGGCTCCTTTAAGGATCTGTATCGGGAAAATATGGATTACAGGGCGCAGCTTGAAAGTGCCAATCGGGACTTAAGGGACAGCCTCAACACCCTTAAAATGGATCAGCTAGCGGGTAGAGAAGTCCAGCTTAACGTCTTGCCAGATCAGCCGCTTGTCTATGGCGATTATGAAATTGCTCACAGGATCGTTCCGTCACTTTATCTCAGCGGTGATTTTGTCGGGTACAGTGTTCTGCTGGATCGATTTCTGATTTTTTATATGGCAGATGTCTCCGGCCACGGTGCCTCATCAGCTTTTGTTACCATCATGCTAAGTTTTATGGTGCGCCAAATTTCCCGGCGCCATACCTACGAGGATGACACGGAAGCTTTGCTCCGTGCCCCAGAAGGTCTGCTCGAACATATCAATCGTCAAGTATTGACCATGAAGGTCGACAAGCATCTAACGATGCTCGTGGGATCCATCGATACTCATCGCGATGTACTTCGCTATGCAACCGCCGCCCAACAACCTATGCCGGTAATGGTCACTGAGTCCGGTGTCAAATATCTCCAGGGTAAGGGTAAGCCGGTCGGTTTATTTGAAGATGTTCATTGGGTCATAGAAGAAATTGCTTTGCCAAAAAGCTTTTCTATCTCGATAGCGTCAGACGGACTCCTCGAATGCTTGCCGGGCAGTAGTATGGCGGAGCAGGAGCAATCCTTACTTGATGCTTGTGTTCGGGCTGATATGAATCACGACGGTGTCTGCGCAAGCCTGAATATAGATGCGATGAAAGATGCCCCGGATGATGTTTCCCTGCTGACAATCACCAGGAAGCCTCATCGTGAATAAAGGTAAAATTCTGGTGGGCGAGAGTGAGGGTAATTACCTCATCAAGATGGCTGGGGATGTGCGGGTAACCCTCTGTACCTCCCTGAATCAATACATCAATACCATATTCAAGGCCAGCGATGTAAACAGTGTGCTTGTGGATTTGCGCGATGTCGATGGGCTGGATAGCACAACCCTTGGGCTGCTGGCTAAATTGGCACTGTCCTGTCAGCGAATGTATCAACTGACGCCGCTGCTATTCTGCACCAATGAAGGCGTATTAAAGACTCTTGAGGTGATGGCCCTGGATGAATACTTCGAGGTGGTCCGTAGTCATGATGCCAGTGATACGGCTTTGGAAGAGTTACCCTGTAGTCCCGACGAAGAGCGGGCGCGACAGGATGTTCTGGAAGCCCATAGATTATTGATTGAAATAAACCCTGACTGTGAAGCCGAGTTTATTGACCTGATTCAATACCTCGAAGACAAAGTGCTGGCCTGATTAGTCCGCTTTTCCCTTAATTGATTCCTGATCGCTTAATGCAGCTGCTTTGGCCAGGCTTTTCGCTTTGATAAAGCGGCTGTGTCCGATGTGTAATAAATCAGCCAGGCGGCGGATCAGATTTTCTTCGTATTTATCCAGCCTGCCATCAGCTAAAGCGACCTGCCAGGTCTGGGTTAACAAATTAAATTTCTGTTCGGCTGAAAAATGCTCGTTAACCAGACCGGTAAATTGATACAGGGAAGTGGCTTCGGCAACTTCCTGCCTGGCCAGCTCGAAAAGCTCCTGGGCCTCGGCGGATGGCAAGCCAAAGCTGTTTTCTAAAAGGCTGGTAATGGTTGTTTCTTCATCCTGTGAAATCAACCCGTCGGTGACCATAATTTCAACTAGCAAAGCAGCCGCAGCAACGCGTACCGCGTTTTGACCGCTACTTGCCTGGTTCTCCGTAGTGCTAGAGATATGTGCGCTAAAAAAAGATTTAATTTTGTTGATCATAATTTCGAGTTGGTAATCCTGGTTTATGATTTCAATCGGGTGGTGGATGTTGGTACTGGTTGGTGCTGACTATAACGCTGCATCATTACCATAGCGTCGCTTAGTACATCTGTATTTGCACCGGGTAGGACAGATCGTGTGCTGA
>CALLDA010000018.1 GCA_937998635.1 uncultured Pseudomonadales bacterium | reverse complement strand
CGACGAGGAAATGGAAGGCGCTCGCAAGGCCGGTCTGCTGTTTTCCCTGCATTTAAAAGCCACCATGATGAAAGTCGCGGACCCCATCATCTTCGGCCACGCAGTTACCGTTTACTTTAAAGATGCCTGGGAAAAACATGCTGAAACCCTTGAAGGACTAGGTATTAATCCCGATGACGGTCTGGGTGCCGCACTGCGCAAAGTCGATAAACTACCCTATTCAAAGCGTGCCGAAATTGAATCTGACCTTCGTCAGTGTTACGAAACACGACCCATGCTAGCCATGGTCAACTCCGATAAAGGGATTACCAACCTGCACGTACCCAGCGATATTATCGTTGATGCCTCTATGCCAGCGATGATTCGTGAGAGCGGAAAAATGTGGGACTCCCATGGCAAACTGGAAGATACCAAGGCGGTCATTCCCGATAGCTGCTATGCCACGATTTATCAGGAAGTGATTAATTTCTGTAAACATCACGACGCCTTTGATCCGACCACCATGGGCACGGTGCCTAATGTCGGTTTGATGGCGCAAAAAGCCGAAGAATACGGCTCCCACGATAAAACTTTCATTGTTCCCGCTGATGGCACCATGCGCGTTGTCGATAGCGATGGCAAAGTCTGGCTGCAGCACGACGATCTTGAAGCAGGCGATGTCTGGCGCATGTTCCAGGCTAAAGACGCACCCATTCAGGATTGGGTTAAGCTGGCTGTCACCCGCGCTAGAGCCAGCGGTATGCCGGCCGTTTTCTGGCTCGATGATCGCCGTGGTCATGACGCCCAAATGATGCTTAAGGTCAATAAATACTTGCAGGATCACGATACCAGTGGCCTGCGTATTTCCATTCTTACCCCAGACCGCGCCATGCGCTACACCCTGGAGCGTTTGAAGCTGGGCAAGGACACTATTTCTGTTACCGGTAACGTCTTGCGTGACTATCTGACCGACTTGTTCCCCATTCTCGAGTTGGGCACCAGTGCCAAAATGCTTTCCATTGTGCCCTTGATGGCCGGTGGTGGACTATTCGAGACCGGGGCGGGCGGTTCTGCGCCCAAGCACGTTCAACAGTTTGAAGAGGAAGATCATCTGCGCTGGGATTCCCTCGGAGAGTTTTTGGCTATCGGGGTGTCTCTAGAAGATCTGGCCGCTAAAACCGGTAATAAGAAAGCCAATGTATTGGCTACAACGCTGGATCAGGCGACAGGGAAGCTCCTGGAGAACAGTAAGTCGCCATCGCGTAAGGTTCGTGAGCTTGATAATCGAGGTAGTCATTTCTATCTGGCACTGTATTGGGCTCAGGCTATAGCGGCGCAAACCGAGGATGCAGATTTGGCAACGAGGTTCGCCAAACTGGCCCAGGATCTCGCCGATAACGAACAGAAAATTGTTGAGGAACTCAATGCCTGTCAGGGCGAACCCGTTGATATGGGGGGCTATTATCAGCCTGAGGTTGAAAAAGTTGACAAGCTTATGCGACCAAGTCGGACCTTAAATGATTTGTTGGCGAAAGCGCTATAAGACTTAGCTAACAAAATATTTAATTAAGAGAAGACTTTTCGAGGCTTTCACTCGAAGCTTTATTCGGAATATTGTTCGGCACCGTTGGCGAATAGCCACGGTGCCGGCTATTTTGAGCTCGTTTTTTTGGGCTTGATGTTTGGCTTTTGGGAATGTAAGTCCAGAGCGCACAGGGGCGAAGTAAGGGCTTGCAGGCCTTGCCTTGGGCGCGAAAGGTCAATCTCTGACAGGCTTTTTAAACTGAAGTAATCAGCTAGATACCAAATAGTTGGTATCAAATATCAGTACATCGTATTTCTTAATCCGGTGACCATGGGATGTTGAGGGGTTTTAAGCCCTTGTTGCCAGTGATTAACGTCGTCAGTGGTTAAAGTTTTCGCCGGCTATAACCGGTTCCAGCGACTCGGTATTGGATGCCGGCTCCTGAACAGCTGTCCCATCTGCATGGATGTGTGCAGCGTGAACACCTTTATCACCATCGATCAACTCGAAATTAACCACCTGTCCCGCTTTTAAGGTCTTGTAGCCTTCCATTTCAATAGCTGAATAGTGGGCGAAAATATCGGCACCACTTTCTTCTGAAAGGATAAACCCGTAGCCTTTGGCGTTATTGAACCACTTTACCGTTCCTGTCGGCATAGGAATTGCCTCCTGATCATACTGTCTATTTTTAATTATTGGTCTTGAATCAGTCTTGCTACACACAGCTGCTTTGGAGTTATTGTTAGCCGCATTACTAATGTCGCGGTGTAGTTTCTAACCTTTATCTATTATTAAGTCAAGCCCATGCCATAAACTTTAGCCTCGTCATTGTTGGCCTGTAATTGTTTTGGGGATTTTAATGCAAGAAAAAGCTGGTCGCGCTATCCTATCGTAAGGATAAAAGTTATGACCAAAAACCATATTACTTATGATTAAAAAACCACGTTATTTGACAGTGACCCCCTATGCTGGGCCAGAAGACGATGAAGCGGGCGGGTCGACAAGTTCGGTTGTTGAAGAGGCTCTCCCTAAGCTCAAAAGGCCATCGATGTTTAAGGTCGTTTTGCTGAATGACGACTACACCCCAATGGAGTTTGTCGTCGACGTTCTGGAGCGGTTTTTTGCCCTCGGTAGAGAATTGGCCGTGCAGGTGATGCTCAAAGTGCACACCGAAGGTAAGGGGGTTTGCGGGGTGTTTACCCGAGAGGTCGCCGAAACCAAAGCCGGGCAGGTGAACGGCTTCGCGAGGGAGAATGAACACCCCTTGTTGTGCGAGATAGAACCGTCTGAAGATAACGACAATGAAAGCTAGCAGGAATTACCCATGTTAAGTCGCGACTTAGAAATGACCTTGAACGTCGCTTTTCAAAATGCGACCTCAAAGCACCATGAATTTATGACGGTCGAGCACTTGTTGCTGGCATTGCTCGACGATAATTCCGCCGTCCATGTTCTCAAGGCCTGCGGGGCCGACCTGGGGACCTTGCGTCGAGACCTCGAAGAATTTATTGATTCCACTACGCCGGTGTTTCCCAGCGACAACCTCGATCACGAAGCTCAGCCCACTCTGGCCTTTCAGCGGGTGATTCAGCGGGCGATATTTCATGTTCAGTCCTCCGGTAAAAATGAAGTCCAGGGAGAAAATGTTCTGGTGGCCATTTTTACCGAGCAGGAAAGTCAGGCGGTGTATTTTCTGCGACTACAGAATATCTCCCGGATCGATCTCATTAACTTTATCTCTCATGGTATTGGTAAATATGCCAGTCAATCTGATAGGCAGGAAGGCGATGGCCTGGATCCTGGAGTAGGAGGTGCAGCCACCGAGGGTGGTGAAAAAGAAGCATCGCCTCTTGAACAATTTGCTATCAACCTCAATGGTCAGGCAGAAAAAGGTTATATCGATCCGCTGGTTGGCAGAGCGGCTGAACTTGAAAGAGTGGCGCAGATACTCGTGCGACGCCGTAAGAATAATCCTCTTTTGGTGGGGGAATCCGGGGTGGGTAAAACAGCCATCGCTGAGGGTCTGGCTAAACTGATCGTCGAAGGTGATGTTCCCGAACCCTTAATAGGCAGTGTTGTTTATTCCCTGGATATGGGGGCCTTATTGGCAGGCACGAAATATCGTGGTGACTTCGAAAAACGTTTCAAAGGCCTGCTTGCTGAGCTTGAACAGCAGGATAAAGCCATCCTTTTCATCGATGAGATACACACCATCATTGGTGCCGGTGCGGCATCGGGTGGCGTGATGGATGCCTCTAATCTGCTTAAGCCCTTGCTGACCTCTGGCAAGATACGCTGTTTTGGGTCGACGACTTACCATGAATATCGCGGTATTTTTGAAAAGGACAAGGCGCTGTCCAGGCGTTTCCAAAAAATCGATGTTCCCGAGCCATCGGTGGGGGAAACCATCGCCATTCTCAAGGGTCTGAAATCCCGTTTTGAAGAACATCACGGTTTGCGTTTTACCCAGGGGGCTTTAAAAAGCGCTGCTGAGCTGGCAGAAAAATACATTAACGACCGATTCTTACCTGACAAAGCTATTGATGTTATCGACGAGGCGGGTGCTTATCAGCAGCTACAACCGGCATCGAAACGTAAAAAAAGCATCAGCAGTGGCGATATCGAAGCGGTGGTGGCAAAGATCGCGCGAATACCGCCTAAAAGTGTATCCAGCTCAGATAAGGAGCAACTGCGAAACCTCGGCGATAAACTTAAAATGGTGGTATTTGGCCAGGATGAAGCAATCGGCAGCCTTGATGCCGCTATAAAACTGGCACGAGCGGGTCTGCGCGACGGTGACAAACCCATCGGCTCCTTCCTGTTCTCTGGCCCCACAGGGGTGGGTAAAACTGAAGTCTCGAAGCAGCTAGCCGAAGTCCTGGGTGTCGAGTTGCTGCGCTTTGATATGTCGGAATATATGGAGCGTCACACGGTGTCGCGGCTGATTGGTGCTCCTCCCGGCTATGTGGGCTTTGATCAGGGCGGTTTGTTGACTGATGCCGTAACCACTCACCCTCACTCGGTGGTCTTGCTCGATGAAATAGAAAAAGCCCACCCCGATGTGTTTAACCTCTTATTACAGGTGATGGACCACGGCACTTTGACCGACAACAATGGCCGTAAAGCCGACTTCCGCAATGTCATATTGATAATGACGACCAATGCAGGTGCTGAGCACATGAGTCGTGCCTCGATTGGTTTTACCAAACAGGATCACAGTAGTGAAGGCTCTGAGGCGGTTAAAAAGATGTTTACGCCGGAATTCCGCAATCGGCTTGATGCCATCATTCAGTTTGGTGCGCTTGATGAGGCGGTCATCAAGACCGTTGTTGACAAATTCCTGGTTCAGCTCCAGGCCCAGCTCGATGATAAGAAAGTCACTCTCGAAGTTGATGACGAAGCCAGAGAGTGGCTGGCAGTGAACGGCTATGACGAAAAAATGGGTGCTCGGCCCATGGCCCGATTGATTCAGGAAAAGCTCAAAAAGCCCCTGGCGGAAGAAGTCCTGTTCGGTAAATTATCGGCGGGAGGCGGCTGTGTCAAAGTGACGGTCAGCGATGGCGACTTAGTCCTTGAAACGTTGGAGCTTGCCGAGAGCTAGTGTTTAGGCTCGTTTTTTAGGGTTAGGTTTTTTGGGCCAGGTTTTAAGGCTCTGTTTTTTACACTCACCCTCCGTCTCCAGTCATCGAAACTGGTGCGAAGGTCAGTGGTGAGTTTCTCAGAACTGGCTTTGTTTAAACGGACTTCGTTTAAACGAGCTTTGCCTAAATAAGCCAATGGCTGTAGATAGAATAGAGGGGCTATCTGGCGCGGAAAGTAATGCGGCCTTTGCTTAAATCGTAGGGAGTGAGTTCCACCGTCACCTGGTCACCGGTCAATATACGAATATAGTGCTTGCGCATCTTGCCAGAGATATGAGCCGTGACAACGTGGCCATTTTCCAGTTTTACTCGAAAAGTGGTGTTGGGAAGGGTTTCGATAACTTCACCTTCCATTTCAATTTGTTCTTCTTTTGCCATGCGGCGTTGATACTCCAGTTAATTCTACGTTCAGTTCTGCAGATTAAGAATGTTATTGATTGTGCAGATGGGGGCGGCATTCTGCCTCAAAAGTGCTTACTTGGCAAAGCCAGTGTTTGCTAAGCGATATCCATCCAGGTGTTGTTGACATAGAGTTGCTGGGGATGAAAGTTGGATTTGTAGTTCATTTTGTCGCTGTCTCTAATCCAGTAGCCCAGATAAACGTAGTCTAATTGGTATTCTTCGGTGAGTTCTATCTGCTTTAAAACCGCATAAGTCCCCAGGCTGCGGCTGGCAAAGTCCGGGTCGAAATAGGTGTATATGGCTGACAAACCGCTGCTTAGCCAGTCGACAACCGCACAACAAATTAACTGACCGTCGAGCCGGAATTCAAGATAGCGGGTGCAGTCCCAGGCATCGCCAATAAAGGTCTGGAATTGTTCCAGGGAGGGCGGGTACATGTCGCCATCGCTGTGCCGGACATTAATATAACGCTCGAATATGCCGTAATGTTCATCAATATCAATGGCGCTGACCGAGGTAAGCACCAGGTCCGCATTGCGTTTTTGACTGCGCCGTTGCTGCCTGTTAGCTTTAAATTGGGCGGCGGGAATACGTACCGGGATACAGGATTTACAGGTGACGCAACGCGGTGTATAGACATATTTGCCGCTGCGTCGAAAACCGAGTAGAGATAAGCGATTGTAAGCATCACCACTGATCTCTAATTTGGGGTCGACAAAGGCGGTGATGGCATTCCGGTCATCCAGATAACTACAGGGATGCGGCTCGGTCAAATAGAGCGGTATTGTTTTCAGGTCGGGACTGATGTCACGGGTCATGATTTATCGTCGAATATAGAACCAGTGAATAACTTAGCCGATATATTTTTGCCAGGCCAGATAATTTTTGACTCAACATTGTTTTGCAGGAGGTCAAGAAACTCATCACGATCGATCATAACTGCGCCCAGAGAAAACAGATGATCATTGCCGACCTGGCAATCGATGAGGGCGAAACCGCTGTCGTTCAATGCCCTGGCCAGGTGAGCCAGGGCAATTTTTGAAGCGTTAGGGCGCAGGCTGAACATGGATTCACCGCAAAACACCCCACCCACAGCGACGCCATACAAGCCGCCAGCAAGCTGTCCATCAATCCAGCATTCTACGGAATGGGCGATACCTAGCTCAAACAAGCCGATATAGGCCTGGATCATAGCCTCGGTAATCCAGGTGCCTTCGCTATAATGCCTTTGTCCCGCGCAGGCGCGAATCACTTCGCTGAAAGCGCGATCAGTGCTGATTTCATAGCGACCGGCTCGAAGTGTTTTTCTTAAACTTTTTGAGATATGCAATTGCTCGGGGGAAACCACTGCCCGTGGGTTGGGACTCCACCAAAGCAAAGGTTGGCCCTGTTCATACCAGGGAAAAATGCCCGAGCTATAAGCTTTAATCAGGGTGTCAGGGCGCAGGTTGCCACCGACAGCTAAGAGGCCATCGGGTTCGCTGAGGGCCTGCCTGGGGTCGGGAAAGATCACATGATCCGGGTCCAGCAGGATTAGTTCGCTAGAGTCTTCAGTCATTAGAAGCCTTTGGCCACCAGGAACCCTTTGCCATTAGGAGCTTTGAACCATTAAAACCGCTTCATCGCGGCTCAGCTTCGCCTATTCCTGCTCGTCCAGAAATCTTTCAGCATCCAGGGCGGCCATACACCCCGTTCCTGCGGACGTTACAGCCTGACGATAAACATGGTCGGCCACATCTCCCGATGCAAATACCCCGGGAATACTGGTCGCTGTTGCCTGTCCGCTCAGTCCGCCCTGGGTGATGATGTAGCCATTGTTCATATCCAGCTGATCAGCAAATATACCGGTGTTAGGTTTGTGGCCAATGGCGATAAAGACACCGGACAGGTCAATATCCGTCGTGCCTTTGCCTTCCGTACTTTCGACCCGCATGCCGGTAACGCCCGAGGCATCGCCAAGCACTTCAGAAAGGGTGTGATTCCACATCAGAGTGATATTGCCATTAGCCGCTTTATTGATAATTTTGTCCTGCATGATTTTTTCCGCTCGCAGGGCATCACGTCGATGAACGAGGACCACTTCACTGCATAAATTGGACAGATACAGGGCCTCCTCGACGGCGGTATTGCCGCCGCCAATCACGGCGACTTTTTGATCTCGGTAAAAGAAACCATCACAGGTCGCACAGGCGCTGACGCCCTGGCCCATATAAGTCTGCTCTGAAGGTAGGCCGAGATAGGTGGCAGAAGCGCCGGTAGCGATGATTAAGGCGTCGCAGGTGTAGTGCTTGCTGCCCTTCAGGGTAAACGGACGTTGTCCTAAATCCACTTCTTCGATATGATCTAAAATCACTTGTGTATCAAACCGTTCGGCATGTTTTTGCATTCGCAACATTAAGTCTGGACCCTGTACGCCGTCACAGTCTCCAGGCCAGTTATCAACATCGGTGGTGGTAGTTAACTGACCACCTTGTTGTACGCCAGTAATGACTACCGGGTTGAGGTTGGCCCGAGCAGCGTAAATTGCCGCTGACCAACCTGCGGGTCCGGAGCCCAGGATAATTAATCGGTGATGGGAGTGTTCAGCCATAATATTTCACTAATCTCTATTTGTTGTGATGTGTGTTGTGATGCTTATCATCGTAGCGTTTACAGTGCCCGCAAGTATTCTGGTTTCGCCTTATCGAAGAGCCAAGGTTCAAAGGGCTCAGGACAGGGCGCTATAATAAAGAAAGCCTGGCCCGGAGACCAAGGTTCGATGTCGGTTTTATGGGCTTAGTAGGTATTAACAGTGAATAAACGATTCAGTACAGAGATTTTTGCAAAGAGGTAAGAACTTACGTGGCAGCCACAAAATCGTCCGGCAAGGCAAAGAAAGAGTCCAGCAAAAAAGCTGAGCCTAAGCAGGAGGCGATATCCCCGTGGCGACAGCACTTGCTCCGGCAGGAAGGCGCGTTGATCGGCTGGTTTGCCGTCAGTGCTTATCTGCTAATTTCTCTGAGCACTTATTCCCGCGATGACCCGAGTTTTTCCTACGCCGGTACCGGCGGGCCTGTACACAATGCCGCTGGGGTGGCGGGCGCCTGGTCCGCCGATATTTTGTATTCCATGGCCGGTTGGCTAGCGTATTTATTCCCTTTGTTGTTGATCATGCGCGCCTGGAATGTGTTTCAACAGCGCAAAGTGGCCGATAACGGCTTTGACTGGGTGACGTTCTGTTTGCGCGCAGTGGGGCTGTTGTTAGTGATGACCACGGCTTCGGCTCTTGCAGAGCTGCATCATGGCGGCGGTGTATCAGGGTTGCCTAATGGCGTTGGCGGTATCCTCGGTAGTGCCGTGGGTGGCTCGGTGGCTTCGGCGTTTAGCTATGTGGGCAGCACCTTAATTCTGCTGGCCGTATTTCTCTTTGGTGTAACGGTATTTACCGATCTTTCGTGGCTTGGGTTAATGGATAAGACCGGACGCCTCTCCCTGCTCGCCTTCGAGTACTGCCGTTCACAGGTCATCGAATTGTTGGCGCGACGTAAAGAGCAGGAGCTGTCCAACGCGGCTACGGAGGTTCGCAAGCAGTCGGTTGAGAAAAAAACTCGCATATTGATAGACAGGAAAGAACCGGTCATCAGCACCCCTGCGCCCATTAAAGCTATCAGTGCAAGGGTTGAGCAGGAACGGCAGGAGCCACTGTTCAAAGAGCCTTATAGCGGCGAGTTACCGCCCATCAGTTTGCTGGATCGCAGTGCTGGAGCCAGCGGTAAGGGCTTTTCCAAAGAATCCCTTGAAGCCATGTCGAGATTGCTCGAATTAAAGCTGCAGGATTTTGGCATCAGCGTAGAAGTGGTTGAGGTCTTGCCAGGTCCGGTAATCACCCGCTTTGAGGTGCAGCCCGCGCCGGGTATCAAGGTCAGTCGCATTACCAATTTGGCTAAGGATTTAGCCCGCTCGTTGGCAGTGGTGAGTGTTCGAGTGGTGGAAGTGATTCCCGGTAAATCGGTCATTGGTATAGAAATTCCTAATGAGCATCGAGAGATGGTGCACCTGGGAGATGTCCTGGCCAGCCCCGAATATGACGCGGCCAGGTCACCTATATCCCTGGCATTAGGCCATGATATTTCTGGTCAGCCGGTGATCGCCGACCTGGGCAAAATGCCTCATTTACTGGTAGCGGGTACGACTGGCTCCGGTAAATCTGTGGGCATTAACGTTATGTTGCTGAGTTTGCTGTTCAAGTCTTCACCAGAAGATGTGCGGCTTATCCTGGTTGACCCTAAAATGCTTGAGTTGGCCGTTTATGATGATATTCCTCATCTATTGACACCTGTTATTACCGATATGAAAGATGCCGCCAGTGGCTTGCGTTGGTGTGTTGGCGAGATGGAGCGGCGATATAAATTGATGGCGGCTCTCGGGGTCAGGAACCTGGCAGGCTACAACCGCAAGGTGCTTGACGCCATTGAAGCTGGTGAGCCCCTGGTAGATCCTTTCTGGCAGGTTGATCCCCTGACACTGGTCGATGGCGAATACCAGGCCGGCACAGCACCGGAGCTCGCCAAGCTCCCAAATATCGTCGTGGTAATTGATGAATTTGCCGACATGATGATGATCGTCGGTAAAAAGGTCGAACAGTTGATTGCACGAATCGCGCAGAAAGCGCGGGCTGCGGGTATACATTTGATTTTGGCCACCCAACGCCCGTCAGTGGATGTGATTACCGGCTTGATCAAGGCCAATGTACCGACCCGAATGGCCTTCCAGGTGTCATCTAAAATTGATTCTCGGACGATTCTTGATCAGGGCGGCGCTGAGCAGTTGCTCGGTCATGGCGATATGTTGTATCTGCCCGCCGGGAGCGGTGTGCCGATTCGGGTGCACGGTGCCTTTGTCGATGATCATGAGGTCCATAAAGTCGTCGCTGATCTCAAAGAGCGCGGTGCGCCGGACTATCTGGATGAGATCACCGACGAGCAAGTCACCTCCGGAATCGCCGTGCCGGGTTATGGCGCTGAGGAGTCGGCTAACGAAGACAGTGAAAACGATGCTCTCTATGATGAAGCGGTGAACTACGTTATCGAGAGCCGCCGGGCTTCGATTTCTTCGGTGCAGCGGAAATTGAGAGTGGGTTACAACCGGGCCGCGCGCCTTATTGAGGCGATGGAGGCGGCTGGTGTGGTTAGTGAAATGAGCACCAATGGTAGCCGCGAAGTGCTGGTACCTAATCGAAGCGCTTAGTGATAAGTGCTTAACAAAAGCTATTTATAAGAAGCTCTCGATGATTAAGCCACTCATTGCATTAATATTGTTTTGTCACATCTGTTTGATCCAGGCATCGGCGGATGATGTGAACAAATCTGTCGATACTGTCGATGGCCTGAATGAGCCCCAAACAAATGCGGCAGAAATTAATGCCGTACTTGAATTAAAAAAACTCCTCGAACCATTAAGCAGCGTCAGCGCCGATTTTCAGCAGCAACTGTATTCGGCCGATGATTATCAGATTCAGGACAACAGGGGCCATATGCAGGTTTCAGCGCCGGGGAAAATCCGCTGGATAATCGATAGCCCTATGGAGCAATGGCTGATTTCCGATGGGCTTACGCTCTGGCTTTATGATCCCGATCTTGAGCAGGTCATCATTAAACCCTTCGACCCCCGTGTTTCTGCAGCACCGGCACTGTTATTAACCGGCAGCGTCAGTGAGCTATCAACGATGTTTCAGGTGAGTGAGCCGAGCTTGAATGAGTCGGTTTTGAATGGATCAGGCTTGACCGAGGCAGACATTGATAGCGAGCAAGCCTCAAATAAAAGGCGCTTTAAGCTCATACCCCGTGACAATGAAACCTTATACGAATACCTGATGTTTGATTTCGATGGTCCTAAACCAGCTGAGATTGTTATTGTTGATTCTCTTGGGCAGCGCACCCGAATTATCTTTAGCAAGGTGGTGCTCAATGAGCAGGTCGATCCCAAGCTCTATTCCTTTGAACCACCGCCCGGCATAGATATTATTCTTGATAAATAGATAGGGATAAATAAAAAGGGACAAGTGAAAAGCGATGAGTAAGCAAGTATGAATAAGCAGCCATGCCCGATCAAATTTGGATGACCATCATTGACTGAGTCATTATTCAGCCAGGATGTCTACCAGCCCCTGGCCGCCCGTATGCGGCCTAATAGTGTCGATGAGTTTGTCGGGCAGACTCACCTGCTGGGCGAAGGTAAACCCTTGCGCCAGGCGATATTATCCGGCGATTTGCACTCGATGGTTTTCTGGGGCCCGCCGGGGGTGGGTAAAACCACCCTGGCCAAAATGATTGCCCACACCGCTAAGGCAAACTTTATATCCATTTCTGCGGTACTGGCGGGGGTTAAAGAAATTCGACAGGCCGTCGCTGAGGCCGAAGAGCAGCGCAATGCTTTGGGTCGTAAGACCATATTGTTTGTTGACGAAGTGCACCGCTTTAACAAATCCCAGCAGGATGCGTTTTTACCCTATGTGGAAAATGGCACCATCATCTTGATCGGTGCGACCACTGAGAATCCTTCCTTCGAACTCAATAATGCCCTGTTATCTCGCTGTCGGGTCTATGTCTTGCAAGCGCTGAAAGTTGAAGACCTCGAAGCAGTCATTGAACGCGCCCTGGGTGATACGGAGCGGGGTATGGCCGGTCGTTATTGCATTAGCGATGAGGCCAGCGAATTGCTGATAAACGCCGCTGACGGCGATGCTCGCAGAGTGCTTAATCTGCTGGAAATCGCCGGGGATTTGCTCGATCCAGATGCTCTTAGTGATGACTCCAGTGACGAAAGTGGCGTTGCCCTGATTGAAAAAACCCTGGTCGAACAGGTGCTGGTCAGCAGTCACCGGCGTTTTGATAAAGGCGGTGAATACTTTTACGATCAAATTTCGGCCCTGCATAAATCGGTGCGCGGCTCTTCACCGGATGCCGCTCTGTACTGGATGGTACGTATGTTGGATGGCGGTTGTGATCCGCTTTATATTGCTCGCCGTGTGTTGCGAATGGCCAGTGAAGATGTCGGTAACGCTGACCCACGGGCCTTGCGTATGGCCCTGGATGCCTGGGAGGTGCAGGAGCGACTGGGTAGCCCCGAGGGCGAGCTGGCGATTGCTCAGGCCGTGGTATATATGGCCGTGGCGCCGAAGAGCAATGCCGTGTACAAGGCAATGAATGCGGCCACAAAAGATGTCCGTTCGACGGCAAGTCTGGAAGTGCCCCTCCATTTACGTAATGCGCCCACGAAATTGATGAAAGAGCTGGATTATGGAGCCGAGTACCGTTATGCCCATGATGAACAAGACGGCTTCGCGCCCGGCGAAAACTATCTTCCTGAATCGATACAGGATCAGCAATA
>CALLDA010000017.1 GCA_937998635.1 uncultured Pseudomonadales bacterium | reverse complement strand
TTCTTTGGGCTGAATTCAGCTAATTCAACACTTTGGTAGACTTCTGGATAGGCCTTGAGTTTTTCCTTAAAGGCCTGCCGAGAGTCGCGAAAATATTTTAGGCCTGAGTCTTCTGCAAAATGTGCTGCGTATAACTTACCTTTACTGAGATGCGGGGCCAGGATTTCACTATACCAACCACCACCGGGCCAGATTTCTACTACGGTCATATCGGCTTGCACATCAAAAAAGGTCAGAGTTTCTGCCGGGTGTCGATAAGCGTCGCGCTGAACAAAGCCAGGCGTCCGGTCAGGACTTTGAAGTATGTCCTCCGAGATTAAAGGCTCAGATTCAGCCCATCCCGAGCTTATGCAGAAACAAAGCATCGCTAGCGTGAGCGTTGGTAATTTCATCAGTTTTATAATTCGAGCCATCTCTACTCTCCGGAGCTTTTATGGGTGTGGGCTTTATGTGGGCATAAACAACAAACAGCCTGTTACAATTTTTCGGTAACACTGCTGACCTTATCATCGAGACTTTGTTCCCGATCCGTACGCGTGCCGATTTTCAGGGTCGAGGTAATTCTAGCCCGGCCCATGTTATGGACCTCTTGATGACAGGCCTTAACGGCGGCCATCACCTCATCCCATTCACCTTCGACATTGGTTCCATAGGCATGAAGCCGATGGACTAAACCGCGCCCAGCAAATATCTTCTGGCACTGGGCTATTTCACTTGAAACGGAAACATCGCCGCCCATAGGAATCAAGCATAAGTCGATATTAACCTTCATAGCATTTATCTCATCTTAAACCGTCAGACTCTTTCCCAGACGCTTTATTTCACTGATCAACAGATCGAAATCCGTTTGCTGACTACGATGATTGGCAATCGCCACCCGCAGACAATACTTGCCTTTTAAGGTGGTATAGGAGGGCGCTGCGGTACCCTCCTCCTGCAATCTAAACAGGATTTCTTTATTTAGAGATTCCAATTCTGACTCATTAAAGCCGGGCTTAGTTGATTCCAGGGGCTGATAACGAAAGCAAACAATATCGAGTCCAACGGGTGCCATTAGTTGCAGGTTCGGCTCTACATCAATTAGCTCAGCTAAGTACTTGGCCTGCTCGATATTGCGCGCCATCATACGACCGTAGCGCGCTGTGCCGTGTTCCTTTAGTGACATCCAGATTTTCAGTGCTCGAAAGCTGCGTGAGAGCTCGACGCCGTAATCGCTAAACCACTCTCGTCCCGCTGATAAACCGCGAATCTCCTGAGTCAGGTAAGCCGGTGTCACTGAAAAACTATCTCGGTGGCCTTGCCTGTCCCTGACCAGAGCACAACCCGCTTCAAAGGGCACGTGCATCCACTTGTGTAAATCGAGGGCAATGGAATCGGCCCTGCTCATCCCTGCCAATTGATCTTTCAGGCCATCAACCAAAGTTGCCACGGCACCAATCGCGCCGTCAACGTGAAACCACAGGCCCTCACGCTGGCAGAAATCAGCAATATCGCTGAGCGGATCAATAGCGCCCGTATTGACGGTACCCGCCGTGGCAATCACACAGATCGGTTGCAAACCGGCCTGGCGATCTTCCTCCACGGCATGTCTTAAAGCAGTCGTATCAAGCTCGTAATTGTCATTGACTGGGACTCTACGTAGGCTATCCGTACCCAAACCCAACAATTCCACAGCCTTTTGATTACAGGCGTGAATCTCGGTCGAAGCATAAATCAGCAATTTACTTTGTCCGGCCTGCAAGCCCCCTGCCCGCACATCGAAACCTGCCTGAGTGTTGCGAGCAACTGTCAGGCCAACGAGATTTGCCATCGAGGCACCACCGACCAGCAAGCCGCTGGCCTCAGCAGGAAAGCCAACGATTTCCTTCATCCAGTTAACCACCTGGCTCTCCACCAGGTTCGCGACGTGATTACCGGCGCCAAGATTGGAGTTCATGGTAGCGGATAAAAAATCAGCCAGCGCGCCGAGAATCGTGCCGTTACCCATGTACCACGCCCAAAAGCGGGGATGCGTGTTACCCATAGGGTAGGGGAAAATATTTTTCAGGAATTCGTCGTATACCGCACCTGGGGGCATCGGTTCTATGGGCATGGCAGACTCAAACTCCTTACCCAGTTGATCTGGCATTGGCTGCCAAACCGGACGCTCCGCGACCGTTTCCAGATAGTTAATCGCATCATCGACCATGCGGTGACCCAGTGCCCGCATCTCGTCCCAGTTTTCTGGATCAAGGCTTTCCTGCTTGACACCCCGTTGACCATTTCCTAGATCAGTCATGGCTCTAAAACTTCCTCATAATATTCAACATCACATTCAACATGCGAGATATCTATTGCTACCTACACAGAAGCAAACTGTTTGCTTATCGGCACATTAGATCACGAATTGTTTTACTCCGGGGCCTGTTTCGTCTGCGCCTAAGCGGGTGTATTCTTAGCGCTCGACTTATTCCTCAAACAATCAGCCTTCGGTGGAGAAATAAATGGCCAAATACGACAATATTCTCAGTACCATCGGTAATACGCCGGTGGTACGAATCAACAAGCTCGCACCTAAAGGCGTTAACGTATACGCCAAACTCGAAGCATTTAATCCCCTGGGTTCGGTAAAAGATCGCCTGGCACTGGGTATCATTGAAGATGCAGAGCGTTCTGGTCAACTCAAACCAGGGCAAACGGTTGTCGAAGCCACTAGTGGCAACACCGGTATTGGCCTGGCCATGGTCTGCGCGCAAAAAGGCTACCCTTTAGTTGTTGTCATGGCCGATTCATTCAGCGTCGAGCGTCGCAAACTGATGCGTTTTCTTGGTGCTAAAGTCGTGCTCACCCCTGCCGCTATGAAAGGCACGGGCATGGTAGCCAAAGCTCAGGAATTAGCAGAAGCCCACGGCTGGTTCCTGTGTCGGCAATTTGAAAACGAAGCCAACGCCGATATGCATTCAAAAACAACCGCCCCAGAGATTCTTGCCGATTTCGCCGGTGAACAACTCGACTACTGGGTGACCGGTGCTGGCACTGGCGGCACCCTCAAAGGTGTGGCGCGGGTATTAAAAGCTGAACGCCCCGAGATCAAAGTGATCGCCTGTGAACCAGAGTTGGCTGCCATAATGAGCAGCGGTGTCGATCAAAAGCGCAACGCCGACGGCTCACCCGCAGAGAGCCACCCAAGTTTTAAACCTCACCCCATGCAAGGTTGGACACCAGACTTTATACCCAAGCTGGCTGAGGATGCGCTCATCGCACACTACGTTGATCAACTCTTAACCATCAATGGTGAAGACGCCCTACGCTTATCTCGGGAACTGGCACAGCAGGAAGGAATTTTCACTGGTATCACGGGCGGGGCCACCTTTGCAGCGGCGCTAGAAATTGCCGAATCGGCACCGGAAGGAACGACTATCTTGTGTATGCTCCCCGATACCGGAGAACGCTATTTGAGTACGCCCTTATTTGCCGATGTCGAAACCGACATGTCTGATGACGAAAAAAGTATTTCAGCATCGACGCCAGGCTACGGGTATTCTTAATTCACAGGCTCTCTTGTCACAACAAAGTGCTTTGGGATGACGAATTATAAGCAACTGGCCGGTCGATCTATCTCCGCATGCGTTTATCTCAAGATAGACCATGCCATTTCGTAAAAGTCGACGAGATCCCGAGCCAGTTGAAGCGTCGCTTCATCGGCGTCAGCGTCAGTAATTCTGGCCGTTAGCTCCGGGTTTTGCCAATAGCGGGCCACGCCCATAGCGTCGACCAATGCTGAACCACCGCCAGCGTATTCCCAGTCAAGCACAACCAGTTGACCCTCGCCCTGCTCGATAATATTTGCCGGAATCAAATCGTGATGACACAGTACAGGGTCCTTAACAGTGGCCTGAAACGCGGGCAAACCGGCTTCGATGCTTTTATACAACTTAAGTGCAGACATCGGAAAAGGTTGCTTACTTTCGAGTAATTGCTGCCAATAGCTGCGTAGATGGGCGCCATAATCAAACAGCGGGATGCCCTGCTTAACACTGTGAATCTGGCTGATCAGATCAACCAGACTATCTGCTTTTAGTGGGTCAGACAGTTCGTTGGGCTGCCACTGATAACCCTCGATATATTCCGTGACCAGAACTCGCTTAGCGGCATCACAATGAAACACCACCGGTGCAAACGCTTTGCCCTGTATCTGTTCCAGGATTTGTTGCTCTCTCTGTCGGTCGATACCCAGTAGCTCGCTATCCTCATGATTGACTCTTAGCACCAACCTGAGCCCAGCCGCTTTCAGTAAAAACAGCTCGTTGGTCAGGCCCCCCGTTAGACGTCTGATAATGGTCGGTGGACCATCGAGGGCCAGTCGCCACTCGGGCCAGGTATCAAAGGCCGACTTTGCTGCTTCAGACAATGACATGTTTGATCTCCGCAGATTACTTCAAAGGCACGGCTTTTCGCCAGGAAAAATAGCCGAACACGACAATAATCACATAGGCGACAAATAAAAGCGACGTAAGATACAGGCCCCTGTCGATGTATAAAATAATTGATAGCCCATCGATTAAAATCCAGTACAGCCAGTTTTCGAGAACCTTCCTGGCCACCATCCAGGTGGTCACGATACTGCCCCAGGTGGTCAGCGAATCGAGATAGGGTAAGACCGCAGACGTATTATTGGCCAGCAAGGCGCCTGATATCACACTACATAAAACAATCAGTCCCCAGGCCAGGCAGTGATAGCGCCAGGGCCAACTGTGTATTTTGATATTGTTTCTGGCTTGACTATCTGAGCTGACGCATGAACCAACACGCCGCCATTGATACCAGCCATAGACTGCCATGACCATGTAATAAACATTGAGCCCGGATTCCATCAGCAGGCTGACATCCCAGAATAAGACCGTATAAATAGCCGTGCTGGCCAGGGCGCAATACCAGCACAGAGTATTTTCCCGTAAAGCCAATAACAGATAAGCAATAGCCAGCACTACCGCCACCAGCTCCCATGCAGAGGTGGCGAGTAATTGCTGATAAGTTATGGCGAGTAATTCAGGCAACTACAGGGCTTCGTAATCGTGAATAAACTTACAGACAAAAATCGCTTTGCCATATTTTTCATGACTCCAGCGCATTGCCTCTTTAAGCGCATCCATAACTCGGCCCTGCTCTCCCATAATCACCGTACAGGTCGGAAAGGTTTCAACCTTTAGATCCGCATAGCCATTAAGTTTCTCGATAAAGCCATCGATCGGTGGGATATAGGTTTCCGCCAGGGGATACATACTTATTTCTGCGCTGAGAAGCATTTAAATTGCCTCAATAATTTAGTGAAGGTTCTTTTGTTTAGCTTTGTTTTTTTCGGTGCTTTAGTGAGGCAGTCATCAAAAACGGTAAGTGGTATTTACCCCGAATACTCGCGGTTCACCAAACTGAAGGTATTCTTCATTGTCATAAAATTTCCGGGGGTCGTTACCAAAATAAAAGCCTCGAGTGGCGTAATCTTCATCGCTAAGATTGCGTGCCCAAAGCCTTATATCCCAATGTTGACTCTGATAACCAAAACTGGCGTTGATTAATTCGTAGCTATCTGACTCCTGGTCATGGCTATCGGAAAAGTAAAAGCTATCCTTACCTTCAATTTCGAGGCGGGCATAAAAACTCTTGCCGAAATCAAAACGGGTACCAATATTAAACTGGTAGTTGGGTGCGTGAGCCTGTTCGCGACCACTTTTATCGACCAGTTCAACACCGGCATTTACCACAAAATTATCGATCTCAGTATCGAGCCAGCCAAGATTAACAAACACCTGGAGCTGACCAGTCAATTGCCAAAGTGACTCGAACTCAAGGCCAAAATTGTCACCGCTGGCGGCATT
>CALLDA010000016.1 GCA_937998635.1 uncultured Pseudomonadales bacterium | reverse complement strand
CACCCCTTTTGTACCCGCGCCTACCTGGATAATGTGGTGATGCCAAATCTGAATGAAGGAATGACCCGATCGGGGCGTCAGCGTGAGACCTTTGAGATTTCTGGTGGCGGTTTTATCGCCACTGGCCCAAATCAGCAAACGGTAGACGAGATGGTCGAGTGGGTGCGCTATCGCCTGGCCTTTTACGCTTCGACCCCCGCCTACTGGCCGGTGCTTGAGCAGCATGGTTTCGAGGAGTTGGGACAAAAGCTGAATACCATGACCAAGGCAGGAGAGTGGGACAAAATTGCCGCAGAAATTCCCGATGATATGGTCGAATTATTTGCTGCTATTGGCACTCACGAAACCATAGCGGGGGCCATTGAAAAGCGTTTTGGTAATGCCTCCGATGGGATTTTCGCCAGTGTCGCGACGGCTGTACCTGCCGACTTGACGCCTGATTTGATTCAGGACATTCAGAGAATTGATGCGGTCTTTAAAGGCTTTAGTACCGATTAACTTAGCTCGCTGCTGTTCTTGACTAACGTTTCCAGGGTCAGGCTTTAGTTGGCCTGGCTCATACAATAAAGAAGTAAGGAACCCTAATGACTCTACCCCTTGAAAAAGATATGAAATTTGGCTGGATGACCTCCATGGACAGTCTCGATGCTGTGCGCCAGACAACCCGGCTGGCTGATGAGATCGGCATGGATTCCCTGTGGGTTGGCGACCATATTGCCTTCGCCGTACCGATTATGGATCCGCTACTACAGTTGGCCCAGGCCGCTGCGCTCAGTGACCGGCTGACTCTGGGCACATCTGTTTTCCTACTACCTTTGCGACATCCAACAACGGTGGCCAAGCAGGTCTCGACCCTGGATCGTTTAACCGAAGGTCGCTTGATCTTTGGTGTTGGTATTGGCGGCGAATTCCCCAATGAATTTGCCGCCTGCGGTGTGCCGGTCAAAGAGCGAGGTGCCCGCCTGAGCGAAGGCATGGATGTACTGCGCAAACTATGGACAGGTGACAAGGTGTCCAACGATGGAAAGTTCTTCCCCTTCAATGATGTCCAGATGCGACCCAAGCCCGTACAGGCCGGTGGCCCGCCAATCTGGTGTGGTGGTCGATCAGAACCAGCTCTGAGGCGGGCTGGGCAAAAGGCCGACGGTTATATCTCCTACGTGGTAACACCGGATATGTACAAGGCAGCTCTGGACACTATGTCAGCCGCCGCCGAGGAGGCTAACAGAAAGGTCGAGAGCTTTGGCACCGCGCACCTGCTGTTTTTCCGTATCGACGATACTTTTGAAAAGTCCTGGGATGTGGCTACTGAGCACCTGAGCGAGCGTTATGCTAGCGACTTCAGGAACCCGGCAAAGCGCTATTGTGCTCTGGGTAAACCGGAAGATGTGGCGGCGACTATCAATCAGTTTCGCGAAGCCGGTGTCCGCCACATCATTGTCGATTCAGTGAGTCCGTTAAACGAGCGTCACGAACAGGTCGAGCGCTTTGCGAAGGAAGTAAAGCCTTTGCTAGTAGGCTAAATGGGCTGATTACTGAATAATTTCTCAGATAAGTGAAAGCTTAAGCTGGACTGAAGCTCGCAGCCAAAACTACTCTGGAAAAACCCTACCACGAATGCTCGTAATGCTCCGGTGCAGGCAGGCCAAGAAACTCAAAGATAATATCCTTGGTCGATGCCTCCGCCAGCACTGAATGGTGGCTGGTATAGGGAATGGTGGCGTGTTTAGCGCCGCCAATCGCTTCGGCTAAAGGCTTTACTGAACCGCTAAACTCATCCTGAGCAGCACCTACGACCAGTACCGGCACAGTGATTTTCGCCAACGCTTCCAGGTCGAGGGCTTGCCGGGTGCCCTGAGTGCAGGCAGCCAGGGCTTCATGATCACTGCGAGTGGAATCGACAAAGGCTCTGAAGGAAGCAGCAGCTTCATCTTCAATGTTCCAGGGTTCCTTGCTGGTCAGCGCTTCAGCCATAATATTTGGATCCCGGTTTGGCTTGAGCATATGCTCGCCGATACCGATCAGGACAGCGGTTTCTACCCTGTCGGGATGATTGACGGTCAGGTACAGGGTAATTAGTGCCCCCATTGAGTGGCTGATGATAGGCGCTTTGGCGATGTTGAGTTTGTCCATGAGACGCAACACATCTCCAGCCATAATGGGGATCGAATAGTCCTCGACCTTATAAAGTTTTTCACTTTGCCCGTGGCCGCGATGATCAAATAACACTGCTTCGCGACCAGCCTTCATCAAAGTGCCCTGCCAGTCATTAGCCAGCCAGGCCTGTTGCCGATGAGCGGCAAAGCCATGACACAGTATGACCGGCGGGCCAAAACCAAAGGTTTCGTAGACGATATCTACGCCGTCTGAATCAAAACTTGGCATATTAATTTCCCCTTAATCTTTAATTTGCGTAAATCCGCAGTTCTTTATTGTATGGGTTGTAAGATTTCTCTTAATGATAGAGCCAGGCCACAGTGTAGTACCGAGTGCTACGAAAAACCAAAGATGATGTTGGATGATTTCTCAGATGGGCTCCGTTATCGTATAGTAGCGGGCCAAAAAAATACTAACTGGAGAACACTATGATAGGCGTGATAGCAACATTAACCATAAAAGATGGTAAGCAGGAAGGCTTTGAAGCCCTGATGAAAGAATTGACCGCAGCGGTACGCGCTAACGAGCCAGCCTGCACGTTGTATCAACTTCATAAAACCGACGATCCCACTGTCTATATCATGCTGGAGCAGTACGGCAGCGGT
>CALLDA010000015.1 GCA_937998635.1 uncultured Pseudomonadales bacterium | reverse complement strand
GGTGTACCGGCATCGCTAATCAGAGCGACACTGTCGCCTCGCTCAAGCACATCCAGCACCTGATCGACTTTACCAGCATCGCTGTGATCATGATAAGAGATCAGCCTGGTGGTGATATTAAACTGCCTCAGCAACTGGCTGCTACGCCGGGTATCTTCCGCCGCTATCAGATCAACCGTCTGGAGTATCTCAATGGCGCGGGGTACCATGTCGCCCATGTTGCCAATGGGCGTCGCCACCACAAACAGTGTTCCCGCCATAGTATTAATATGCCCTTCAAATTACTGACAAAATATTTACTGCTGGGCCTCGCTGTAGCGCTGTTAGCGGCTTGCGCAGGGCCGTCACCTCAAGTGCCACAAGCATACACCAAGCAACAGTCGCTGGCTCAAAAGGCCGAGCAAACCCTCCGGGCTGCACGCCAGAGCAGCGGGCCAGATCAGGCCCTGCATTTGCTCAATGCGGCACAGTATTACCAACAACTTAATCAGTCGGATCAGACTGCCAAACTTCTTGAAGAACTGGACAGCAGCCAACTGCCGACAAAAGCGCTAGCACGTTATACCGCACTTTATGCACCCATCTTGCTAGATAAACACGAGCATTTTCGAGCCCGTGAACAAGTGACCAACCCCCGCCTGCTGACGGCCTTCGACACTTTGCCGGCGCCCCTCCAAATTGAACTGCGCCATCAGCGTGGTGATTTATTTTCACTGCTCGGTGAAGACAAAATCGCCGTGGCCGAATTTGTGCTTTTATCGCGCCTGCTCAATGAGCCCGCTGCCATTACCGATGTCCACAATAAAATCTGGCAAATTCTCAGTCACACCTCCGATAACTCCCTGCTTAACCTGGCCAACGAGGTGCCGAGCAGGGAATTAAAAGGCTGGTACCAACTGGCGCTTAGCACCCGCAACCTCAGCGACATTAGCCTCCAACAGGAACAAATAGAGCGGTGGCGCAGGCAATGGCCCGCCCATCCCGCCATCGCTTTCCCGCCCTCTGAGCTGGGTGCGATAGCAAACGCCGCGGCGTCGGCACCGTCAAACCTGGCATTACTGGTACCACTAAGCGGTAATTACGGAGAAGCCGGAACGGTCATTCGCAATGGTTTCCTTGCCACCTATTATGACAATCTGTCAAAAGGCGGTCGGGCGCCATCGGTGCGGGTATACGACACCAGCACACAGAATATTACCGATGTCTATCAACTGGCCGTCGCTGAGGGTGCCAAAATTGTTATCGGCCCCCTGCGCAAAGAAAACCTCGCGGCGCTAAGCGCGCTCAACACATTGCCTGTACCGATTATCGGGCTGAACTATTTAAACGACAAGCTAGATGAACCCCTAGACGGGCAGCTAAACAAGCCAATAAACCAGCAAAAAGATCACCAGGTAGACAAAAAAACAAATGAAGACATAAACGAGAATATCACCAGCCAAACCAGTCCCAGGCCAAACATGGAAGCCAATAGTTCAAGCAATACCGCCAGGATTGCCCACCATAATTTGTATCAGTTCGGTCTATCTATCGCCGACGAAGCCGAGCAGGTAGCCGAACGAGCCTGGTTAGAAGGCCATCGATCCGCCCTGGCCATGACCCCTGCCACAAGCTGGGGAGAAAGAGCATTAGCGGCATTTTCCGAGCGTTGGACAAGCCGAGGTGGAAAACTTGTCACGACTACACCCTACTCGCTCAGACAATCGGACTTCACTGGCATCATCAAACCGGCCTTGTTGGTCGATCACAGCGAGCAACGAGCAAAAAAACTGCAGCGCACCCTGGGTAGAGGACTGGAATACAGCCCTCGGCGACGTCACGACATCGATATGATTTTCCTGGTCGCGCAACCGGCGCAGGGACGCTCCATCAAGCCAACTCTGGATTTCTATTACGCCCACGACCTACCCGTGTACGCCACATCCCATATCTATGCTGGCACCGAAAGCACCGACATGAACCGTGATCTTGAAGGCATCCGCTTTAGCGCTATGCCCTGGACACTACCCGGTATGGTGCCCGCGCACCTGCGACCCGATAGCAACTTACGTCCCAGTTATCGCCACCTCTACACTCTGGGCGTAGATGCCTATCTCATGCATCAGCACGTTGCCCTTATGAAGGCTTCTCCACAAACCCAGCTTTTTGGTCACACCGGGACGCTGACCCTGGTGTCTGGCAACAAGATCAAACGCACTCAACCCTGGGCAGAATTCAAAGGCAACAGGGTTCGCCCCGCGCGCCAAATGCGAGAGGATTGATGGATCAACATGGATTGCTAAGCTGGTGACCAGAGACAAGTTCTTTAGCAGGCAATCAATCACCCGCAAGCTGATCGGCAAAAACCGAACACCGGGCGCCATCGCCGAACAACAGGCCTGTGATTTACTGCGGCAACACGGCCTGAAAATACGCACCCGAAATTACCGAACCAAACGCGGTGAAATAGATATCATCGCCGAAGATAACGACACCCTGGTCTTCGTTGAAGTTCGTCTGCGCAGCAATAGCACTTATGGCAGCCCTGAAGAAAGTATCACCACGCACAAGCAACAGCGCATTCTGTACGCCAGCCAACATTTCCTCCAGAAAGAAAACATAAACGATTCACGGCCATGTCGCTTTGATACAATCTGTCTGACCAGTCACAACGATTCGCCAGCCAACGCTCAATGGATAAAAGATGCTTTTAGTGGCGGTAACGGTTGGTGATTTCATCCTTGAAAAACACCACCACCTCGAACCCACCCAGTTAAAGTATGGAATTAACGTATGGAACAGCTGATTAGCGACCTATTCCATCAGAGTATCGAAGCAAAAATTGAACACGCTGAGTCGCTGGTCGAACCTTTGCAAAGTGCTGCCACCCTCATCACCGATTGTCTTTTACAGGAGGGTAAACTGCTGATCTGCGCAGAGGGTATATCCGAAGGCCTTGCCAACACACTGGCCCACTGTATGCTCAACGGCCAACAGCTCGAACGACCAGGGCTGCCCACCGTGGTTCTCAGCCGAACCCTCTACGATCAAGACAGCAGCAACGACCCCTTCAGCGCACAGATTCGTACGCTAAGCAGGCAAGCAGACGTGCTCATGGTGATCAGTTCCGGTTCGATGAGCCCAGCTTTGCTGGCCGCAGTGGTCAGTGCTCAACAAAATGATCTGGGAGTGATCGCGCTGACCACACCCCGGTGTGAACAAATAAGTAGCCAACTCCGGGCCTCGGATGTGGAACTCTTTGCTAATAATGTCAACCAATACCGCATTCAGGAAATTCAACTGTTAATATTATTCTGTCTTTGCCAACTCATCGAAAACAATCTATTTGGAGAAGTAAGCTAATGGAAAAAATTTGGCTCAGCCTGATACTGGCGGCAAGCGTCACCCTGAGCGGGTGCACCAGCGCCATCCATGCGGTGACCAAAGAACCTATCCAACCTGACCCCAGCGAAACATCCATAGGCACCGACCTCGATGACTGGCAGATGGACACCCTTATCGGCGTCAACATAAAAAAGGCTGCCCCCCAATTAGAAAGATCGCATGTCAATGTCCACACCTATAACAAGGTGGTGCTGCTCACCGGCGAAGTCCCATCCAGTGACATGCGCTCCCTGGCCGGGGACACGGCACGAAACTTTCGTGGTGTCCGCCAGGTATACAATGAACTGCAGGTACAGGGTGCAACGTCCCTGCTGTCTCGCACCAACGACGGCTGGCTATCGACCAAGGTAAAAAGCAAGCTGCTGGCGAATCGGGATATTAAAAGTGGTCGGGTAAAAGTCATCACCGAAAATGGCGTGGTCTACCTGATGGGCCTGGTAAGTCGCAGGGAAGCCGACAACATTACCGCTATCGCTAGTCATACCCGGGGTGCCCGAAAAATCGTGCGGGTTTTTGAATATATTGATGATTGATAATTGATAAGCCAGTTAACAGGATTAAACCTGGCTAAAAAAATACCACTTACCGAGCAGTAACTATCTATGTCAACGCCCCTCTGGCAGCCTAACAGCGCAAGCATTAACCAAACCAATATGATCGACTACATTCGCTTTATCGAAAGCGAATACGGCGTCGCCTTCGA
>CALLDA010000014.1 GCA_937998635.1 uncultured Pseudomonadales bacterium | reverse complement strand
ACTTCAGTAATCAAGCCTGAAGACAACATGTCCAGAAAACGCTGCTCTATGGCTTTATGCAGTACCTCGCGATCCGGCGGCATCAACGCCAACTGAACCACCCGATAATCCTGAGTAAGGGGAGTACGTGCTGACAAACCAATGTGCTGCCTGGCGATAAGTTCCGACAGCGGTGTGCCGGTAATCCGAAAAACTTCCAAAGCCCGGGCAATACGCTGGGAATGATTCGGGTGGATGTTATCCGCAGTCGGGGCGTCAACTGCCATTAACAGGCTGTGCATACAGGGCCAGCCATGCTCTCTGGCCTCAGCTTCTATTTGCCCTCGTATCTCAGGATTAGCAGGGGGCAAATCGGCCAGTCCATCCAATAAAGCACGAAAATAGAGCATGGTGCCACCCACCAGAAGTGGTATCCGACCTGCCTCGGTAATTTCATCGATGTGAGCACGGGCGTCTTTCATAAATTCACCCACAGAATAGGCTTCAGCGGGATCACGAATATCAAGCAAACGATGAGGAGCCAGGGCTAGCTCCTCGGCATCCGGTTTGGCGGTGCCAATATCCATACTTCGATACACCTGGGATGAATCAACGCTGATGATATCTACCGGCAAATACTCCCGTAACCTGACGGCAAGACCGGTTTTGCCCGAGGCTGTGGGGCCCATCAAACAGATGACTGGCGGATTCTTATCCAGGTTCACATCAATGTCAGTCAAGCTGAGCTACCGACCACGCAGGAAGAGCTTATCCAGCTCGACCATGGATATCTGTGTCCAGGTAGGACGGCCATGATTGCACTGGCCGCTTCGCTCGGTCACCTCCATTTGCCGCAACAGCGCGTTCATCTCGGCGATAGTTAAGGCACGATTAGCCCGCACCGAACCGTGACAGGCCAGCCTGGAGAGCATCTCGTTAGCCAGCATCTCGATGCGATCACTGCGCCCATGGGCCAGTAAATCGGCGAGCACATCACGAATCAGAGCTTCGGTATCAGCGTCACGCAGGAGTGCAGGCACCTCGCGAATCACCAGCGCTTCTGGCCCAGTGCGTTGCAAATCGATAGCCAGACTATTGAATAGTCCCTGATACTCCATCGCAGCGTCTGCCTCACTCTCGCTGACGGATAAACTCTGAGGCACCAGCAAAGGCTGAGCAACCAGGGATCTATCGTCATAGCCCAGTTTTAATTGCTCATAGGTGATCCGCTCATGAGCCGCGTGCATATCCACCAGCACCATGCCCAATTCATTTTCGGCGAGGATATAAATCCCTTTGAGCTGGGCCACCGCATAACCCAAAGGTGGCACTTCGGCATTCGCGGTATCCGCAGCCAATGGTGATTGCCAGGCTCCACGATCGCCAGAGGCCCTGTGTAAGGATTTGTAGGCGGCCATTTGTTCTGCAACACCGACCGGCGCAGGGTTGCGCAGCGCCAGTCGCGACTGCTGGGTATGAGCCTGGCCCCCACCGGATGACATGCTCCCGTCCCGGCCATCGTTATTAGTATTCAAACCACCGCTTACCAAAGTATCTAAATGAGCGCTTTCCTGTCTGACTTTGTCGGGATCAAAGCCATTGTCACGATCAAATCCTTCGCCGGGACCAAAATCCGCTACCGCTCTGTGCAGGGCACTGTAGAGAAAATTGTGCACCGCACGACTCTCTCTAAAACGCACTTCGTGTTTGGTGGGATGCACATTGACATCGACCTCCTGGGCGGGTAATTCCAAAAACAGCACGCAGGCTGCATGACGATCGTGGTACATCACATCCCGATAGGCCTGGCGCACCGCGTGGGTAACAACCCGATCACTCACCGTTCGCCCATTGACGAAAAAATACTGCTGATCAGCCTGACTGCGAGACAGATGGGGCGAGCCCAGCCAGCCCCATAAACGCATACCGTTAAGCTCGATATCAACAAATCGAGCCTGCTCCATAAAGGCCTTACCGCATACTGCGGCAACCCGGCGTTCCCGCTCCGTAAAGCTATCTGCAGATCGATACTGACGCACCGCTTTGCCGTTGTTGCGCAGGTTAAACGTGACGCCCAGATTGCTCAGCGCCAATCGTTTGACCACGTCATCAATGCGCTTGAATTCGGTTTTCTCCTGACGTAAAAATTTGCGTCGGGCCGGGGTATTAAAAAACAGATCACGCACCTCAACGGTGGTACCGCGAGGATGGGAAGCTGGTTCGACACTAGCTTCCATATCGGGGCCGTCGGTCCTCACCCGCCAGCCCATGCCCTGAGATTCGGCATTACTCATCAGGCTTAATCGGGACACCGAGGCGATACTGGCCAGTGCTTCACCACGAAAACCCAGGGTGGCAACCGATTCCAGATCATCCAGATTTTGAATTTTGCTGGTCGCATGACGGCTCAGTGCCAGGGCTAATTCATCGCGAGCAATGCCGCTGCCGTTATCCCGCACCTGCACCCGCTTGCTGCCGCCCTGTTCGATATCGATATCGATAAGCGTGGCACCGGCATCGAGACTGTTTTCAAGTAACTCTTTAACCAGAGAAGCCGGGCGCTCGACCACTTCACCAGCGGCTATCTGATTGGCGAGACGAGAACTAAGTAAGTGGATTTTAGGCATGCAGCCAGGCTCCGATGACGAGACCATCCGCTTCTTTCCAATAAGTCTTATGTCCCCTATCGGCTTTATCGTTCCGGTCATCATTATCTTTCCGATCACTGAAAGGACATAAAGACCACAGCCTCAGGACCACACTAAAGCTCATGACGAAAGCGGAATTTTAATGCGCTGACCGACACGAATACGGGTCGATTTTAGTTTGTTATGACGCTGAATCGCTTTGACGCTAACCTGATGCCGGTGGGCAATTTCTGACAGGGTATCGCCATTGGTCACGATATAAACCGCGTCGGATTTTTTGTGCAACGAGGCCAACAAAGACCCCTCTGGAGGACTTTGTTTAAAATACTCTTTAATGCCCTTAAAGATAGCCGCAGCCATTTTGCGCTGGTAGCCCCGCTGATTAAGCCGCTTAGCTTCTTTAGGGTTAGATATAAATCCGGTTTCCACCAGAATAGAGGGCACATCGGGAGCCTTGAGCACCATAAAACCGGCCTGCTCGACCCGCTTTTTATGCAGTCGGGTAAGCCCACCCATCGACTTTAGCACCTGCGCACCGACTTCCAGACTACTATCGAGGGTCGCCGTCATCGATAAGTCCAACAGCACACTTGCGAGCATTACATCTTTGTCATTAAGACTCACCGAACCGACACCACCGATTAAATCAGCTCGGTTTTCACGTTGGGCAATATAACGTGCAGTTTCACTGGTCGCCCCGCGTCGAGACAGCGCGTAGACCGAGGCCCCATGGGCCGACGCTTGTTTAAAAGCGTCGGCGTGGATAGAAACAAACACGTCGGCTCGGCTTTTTCGAGCAATATCCGTACGCTTGCGCAGTGGCACATAATAATCGCCGGTGCGTACCAGCACCCCCTTAAAGCCAGACTCTGCATCAGCCAGTTTTTTTAACTCCCGACTAATCGCCAGGGACACTTTCTTTTCGTAAACCTTACCCGGTCCAATGGCGCCGGGGTCATCACCACCATGGCCTGCATCTATAGCAATAATCACCTCGCGAAGTTTGCCACTGCTCGTGACCACATCTTCCACTGTCTTACTGACAGTGCTTTCACTGCCATAAAGATCGACCACCAGACGATCACCATATTGCTCATTGCGACCGAGACTAAAACTGCGCGGACTGACTAAGCCCGTTAAATCCAGAACAACACGCAAATCCCGTTCACCGCGCACGGCCGTACGGATTCCCTTGATCGGTGTGCCGCTAAAATTCAGCCCCACTGGTTCAACACTGGAGTTAGCGCCGACCACATCGATCACTAAACGTTGTGGATTGTCCAGGACAAATACTTTGTGCTCAGCGGGTGCCGACAGATCAAAGACCAGGCGGGTATGATCCGGCGCCCGCCATAAACGAATGCCTTCGACAGCCGCGGCAAAGACCTGATGACTCGTGCCAAGCAGATAAATGGCCAATAGCAGTCTGATAAGAACCCCAGCGTGAAAAAAATAGGCGACGCTGATACCAAAACCACCACCCCAGGACGGAGTGTCTCGATTAAAAATATCTTCGCACTGCGCCGTCAACGCTTTAATCAATCTCGGCATAAGCCTCACGCATTTTATTGATTAGCCTTTCTCCTCGCAGACTACCGGCGACGAACTCTAGCTTTCGGCCTCGGCCCTGGTAGCCCAAAAACACCTCAAGATCAGGCTCAGGCAACATAGCCTGACCTCGTTCTGGCCACTCGACAAGGCATATATTATCTGGCTCAAAATAATCGCGAATACCGATGTATTCAAGCTCCTCAGGGTCACCGAGGCGATACAAATCGAAGTGGTAGATGTCGACCTCGCGATAGCAATAGGGTTCAACAAGGGTATAGGTTGGACTCTTAACCGCACCAATATGACCCCAGGCGCGGAGTACACCGCGGCACAGTGTGGTTTTACCGCTGCCCAGGTCGCCATGAAAAAAAATCGTGCCGCCATTGACCAATGCTGCGCCGAGCTGCTCACCAGCCTCAACCATGGCTGCCTCACCCTCGATCTCGCAGGTCAAAGAAACAGCCATTTTTCGTTTATCCACCGAGCTATTTACGATTAACTAAGCGCTGTAAAGGCAGCAGTAAATCCGTCGCCATCATACCCCGCTCACCGCACTCATCAGCAACACGGTCTGCCGCCGCCCCATGCAGGCAAGCGCCAAGTTGGGTAGCCTGATCAGCACTTAGTCCCTGAGCTAGCAAGCCACCGATGATACCCGCCAGAACATCACCCATACCGCCGGTTGCCATACCTGGGTTGCCATAAGGGCACAAGGCAAGGGTTTCTTCACCGCTGGAGATCAAGGTGCCCGCGCCCTTCAATAAAACAGTGCCGTGAAAATCTTGCTGAATCGCTTTACACGCCCCAAAGCGATCAGCTTGAATGTCGGCATTACTGATACTCAGCAAACGCGCCGCCTCACCGGGATGAGGAGTCAGTACCCAGTTATGGGTATCAGCCCCAGCGCCAACTCGACCTTCACTGATAATATTTAAGGCATCCGCATCGACCACCATGGGAATACCGGAGTTAATCGCCTGCTGTAAGACCTGTTCGGACCAGGGGGAGCGACCCAAACCGGGGCCAATCACCAGCACACTGGGCGCGGCTAGCAATGGCTCCAGTTGCTGACCTGAATCGACCGGCTTGACCATCAGCTCTGGCCGCCGGGACAGCAAAGCAGAGACGTGACTTGAACGAGTGGCTACGCCGACTAATCCAGCCCCAACACGCAAGGCCGCCTCTGCGGCCATAGCCGCCGCACCACCAAAGCCCTCGTCACCGCCAATCACCAGGACATGGCCGAACTTGCCTTTGTGAGCGTCCCGATCCCGCCGTGGCAACTGGCTCATCAAGTCCTGTAGATTCAACCGCTGGGCGCTCACCGGCATATCCTCGAAAATCTGCGCAGGAACATCCAGATCGTGATAACTCAGATCGCCACACAGGGCTGGCCCTCGACCGGTTAACAGGCCTGCTTTCATGCCGATAAAGGTCACTGTCAGCTCGGCCACTACTGCCGCACCGCGCACTGCACCGGTGTCGCTGCACAATCCGGAGGGAATATCGATAGCGACTACCGGACTTGCAGACTGGTTTATGGCTGCAATAGCCTGAATATAATTTTCTCGCACCTGGCCCTGTATGCCGGTGCCGAGCAGGGCATCGACGATAACTTCCTCATCGCCATCGCCCCCACCCTCATCATCAACACTACCGACACCCACAGCGTTAGCGCTGTCTATCGCGTCCTGAAACGGTGCCATCGACACATCAGCCTGGCAGGCAAACTGCCAGGCTCGGCGCGCATCACCTTTTAATTTATCTGCGGGAACAAGCTGTAGCACCTTAACCAGCAAGCCTCGCTGCCTGGCCAAAGCCGCAATGATGTAGCCATCACCGCCGTTATTGCCGCCGCCACAAAAGACGGTGATCCGATTGGCCCTGGGCCAATGTGCCAATAGCGCTTTAAATGCCGCAGCGCCTGCATGCTTCATGAGTGCGATGCCGGGCATGCCATGATCTTCTATGGCCCGCCGATCCAGCTCGCGCACTGCCTCGGCTGTATAAAGTCTGTCTGGAATGTCCACCGCTGAAATATCCGCCACTATTATGTATGTTAGCTTTGTATTTGGGTTCTGTTTATAAAGCCCAGTATCTTGCCGTTAATTCTGAGAGAATTATACGGTATGGGAAGCAGGCAGGGACGACTCTCTCCACTACTCTAGCCAAAAAATACCAGGCCCAGGATCCTCTCGACATACCAAACCCGAACCTGAATCCAAAACCGATCCCAAATTCATGCCCCCATCAAGCGAACCCAGACCAACACTGACCCAGCTCACCGAGAACATTCGCGAGTGGAGTCAGGAGCTGGGTTTCCAGCAAATCGGCTTTACCCGAACTGACCTGAGCCAGGCCGGGGAGCGCCTGCAAAGGTGGCTCGATAGCGGCTACCATGGCTCGATGCAATGGCTGGCCGAACACGGTGACAAACGCTGGCATCCGGAAAAACTACTGCCAGGTACCGTCTCCGTTATCTGTGTGCGCATGGATTATCTACCCACCGACAGCAACATGATTGCCTGTCTCAAAGATGGCGAAAAAGCCTACCTGTCGCGCTACGCTCTGGGCCGGGATTACCACAAATTGATGCGCAAACGTCTCGCCACCCTGGCTAGCAAGATTGAGGCGACCTGCGGCCAGCCGGTTGTTCAGCGCCCATTTGTAGACAGCGCCCCGGTGATGGAAAAACCTCTGGCTGAACAGGCCGGGCTGGGCTGGATCGGTAAAAACACGCTGTTGTTAAATCGACAGGCGGGTTCGTGGTTTTTCCTCGGCGAACTCTATACCAGCCTGGCGCTGCCGGAAGATGAAGCGACACCGGAGAAACAATGCGGACAATGCCGCGCCTGTCACAAGATCTGCCCTACCGATGCCTTCCCCGAACCCTATGTGCTGGATGCTCGACGCTGTATTTCCTACCTGACCATCGAAAACAAAGGTCCGATTCCCGTCGAATTTCGCAAGGCCATGGGCAATCGCGTCTTTGGTTGCGATGATTGTCAGATTATTTGTCCCTGGAATCGTTTCGCATCAGCCACCACCGAACAAGACTTCCAGGCCCGCCACAAGCTGGATAACAGCGCCTTAGTCACTTTATTTGGCTGGAGCGAAGCCGAATTCCTCAACAATACTGCGGGCTCGCCGATTCGACGTATCGGCTATGAGCGCTGGCAACGCAATCTAGCTGTGGGTCTCGGCAACGCGCCCTATTCGGCGCAATTAGTGAGCGTCTTGCAGGCAAAGCTAAGCGGCGCATCAAAGCTAGTAGAGGAACATATTGTCTGGGCACTGGCTGAGCAATCCAAAACCGCCCCACATGGCGACACGAGTATTGATATCGATAACAAGGTTCTGTAGACTGCGCCGCCTCGCAATTTCCATATCAAGATTCCTGCCCAAGTAGTGGCAAACCAGTAACAGGAGCAACACGGTGGCAAACTCACCTCAGGCACGTAAACGCGCCAGACAGAATGAAAAACGTCGTCAACACAATGCCAGTATGCGTTCCATGGCCCGCACCTACCTGAAAAAGGTCAATACTGCTATTGAAGCCGGCGATGTAGAACAGGCAAAAGCTGCCTATACAGATGCCGTTTCGGTACTCGACCGCTATGCTGATAAAGGCGGTATCCTGCACAAGAACAAAGCCTCACGTCATAAAAGCCGACTCAACAAGCAGATCAAGTTGATGGCTGCCTCTGCCTAGCAGGCAATTTGTCTGTCAAGCCAACAGGTAAATCAAAAAAGCCGACAATACTGTCGGCTTTTTTGTGTCCCAGATTTGGCCTTTGAGCGTCTTGATCTTTGAGTACCTTGAACGGCTAGCTCGATAGATAACGTCACATAGACAGCTCGATAATGCGGGTCACTTCGTGATCTCATCTAGCTTACACAGCCCTGTTACAGAAATTTACGCCGCCTAAAGAGCGGCCCCAATATGATCAAAAGTACACGATCTAAAGCACGACCATATTATCCCGATGAATCAATTCTTCATCGTTGCAGTAGCCTAATATTTCGCCGATCTCAGCACTGGCTTTACCAATGATTTTAGCGCTCTCAACAGCGCTGTAATTAATCAGGCCCCGGGCCACTTCCTGCTGATTACCATCAACACAGCTGACCATCTCTCCACGCGTAAAACTACCACTCACCGACTTGACGCCGACCGGCAGCAGGCTTTTGCCTTGCTCCCGCATCACTCTGACCGCACCATCATCCAGCACCAATTGACCACGCATCTGCAGGTGACCGGCAAGCCATTGCTTCCTCGCATCAAGAGGTTCCCGCTTAGAGACCAGCAAGGTGCCTTCATCCTCACCGGCCTGTAGCTTGAGCAGAATATTATCGATACTGCCGCCTGCAATCAGGGTGTTAGCGCCGGAACGGGCAGCCAGTCGCGCTGCTTCCAGTTTAGTGATCATGCCACCACGCCCCAGGCCGCCACTACTACCGCCGGCTATGTCGTCGAGACTGCGATCCTCAGCATCGGCCAGGCGTATCAGAGGAGAACCCGGGTGCTTGCGCGGATCCTGTTCAAACAAACCCGCCTGGTCCGTCAGTATCACCAGCAAATCGGCATCAAGAAGGTTGGTGACCATCGCTGCCAGCCTGTCTTTATCGCCGAAGCGAATTTCGTCTGTGGCAACGGTATCGTTTTCATTAACAATGGGTACCGCGCCCAGTGCCAGCAAAGTATTCAGGGTGCTACGGGCATTGAGGTAGCGTTGGCGACTGGCCAGATCATCATGATCGACAAGGACTTGCGCGGTGTGCTTGCCGTATTGCTGAAACTGCGTCTCATAGGCCTGCACCAAACCCATTTGGCCAATCGCCGCTGCGGCCTGTAACTCATGCACCGTGCCGGGTCGCTGCTGCCAGCCGAGACGACTCATACCTTCGGCCACCGCACCAGATGACACCAGCACCACTTCAATACCCTGAGTCTGAAGCTCAACGACCTGACTAACCCAGGCAGCGATGGCGGCTCGATCAAGACCACGGCCATTATTAGTCAGCAGGGCACTGCCGATTTTCACCACCCAGCGTCGAGCACCGCTAATTTTTTGTCTGGGGCTAAGTTCGGTATTCATACTTCCTCTCGAATACAGCTATCAATCTGACCTATTCCGCCTGAGGATCACGATTACGAGCCGCGCTTAAGGCTCATAAACAACTTCAACATCCATATCATCGTCGTCCTCATCATCACCTTCTAACTCACTCTCTAGCTTCGCTGCTTGCCGCTTGTCGCGCAGGGCTTCTATCTGCTGGCGAACTTCAGCCTGCATTTGATTCTGCATCGCCTGCTCTCTGTCCAGAGCCTCAGGATCGTTGGCCATCGCCTCCTGATGGTGGCTAATATGGGCGTAAATGGCCTCGCACAGCTGCTCGGTGCCAGTCTTCGCTAGAGCAGAAATTCGATAAACCGGGCCTGTCCATTCAAGACTTTCGACCAGGGCCGAGCAACGTTTATCAACTTCGTCATCGGGCAGGAGGTCAACTTTATTTAGTACCAGCCAGCGATCACGTCCCGCCAATGTGGGGCTAAACGTATTTAGTTCGCGATGGATAGCCCGTGCGTTTTCGAGTGGCTCTGAACCATCAACCGGCAACATATCGACGATATGCAATAACAAGCGAGTCCGAGTTAAATGCTTGAGAAAACGAATACCCAGGCCCGCGCCGCTGGAGGCGCCTTCAATTAAACCTGGCACATCTGCCATCACGAAACTTCTGAATGGCCCCACCTGGACAACACCCAAATTGGGAATCAAGGTAGTAAAAGGATAATCCGCGACTTTAGGTCGAGCAGCAGATACCGAGCGAATCAGTGTCGATTTACCGGCATTGGGCAAACCCAACAAGCCAACATCGGCCAGTACTTTTAGCTCTAAGCGCAATTGCAGGGCTTCACCTTCGCCACCCGGCGAGGTCTGCCTCGGCGCGCGGTTGGTGGAAGATTTAAAACGGGTATTGCCCAGACCATGAAAGCCCGCACGGGCGACAATCAATTGCTGTCCCGCAGTGGTCAGGTCGCCGAGAATATCACCACTTTCCACGTCGATAACGGTGGTACCAACAGGTACTTTAAGGACCAGGTCCTCGCCCTTCTTGCCGGTGCGCATTTTACCCTGACCAGGCTCGCCATTCTGAGCCGGGTATTGGCGTTGATAGCGATAATCCACCAAGGTATTGAGATTGACGTCGGCTTCCAGAATCACCGAGCCGCCATCACCGCCATCACCGCCATCGGGGCCACCCTTGGGGATGTACTTCTCCCGCCGAAAACTCAGGCAACCGTGACCGCCGTTGCCAGCACGGACATTGATTGGCGCTTCATCAACAAATTTCACCTTACGTCCTCACCTAAACTTTGCTACCGGATGATACCTTGCGGCCATAAAAAAAGCCCCGCAAGCGGGGCTTTTTAATATTCTATCCCGTGTTACATCGATAACATCTATGCCGGTACGATATCGATAAACTTGCGGTTATTTGGGCCACGTTGCACAAATTGCACGACGCCATCAGCAGTGGCAAAAATAGTGTGATCTTTACCTAAACCGGTATTACTGCCTGAATGAAAGCGCGTACCACGCTGTCTAACGATAATGTTCCCAGCTCTCACCTGCTCGCCACCAAAACGCTTAACACCCAGCCGCTTACTTTCTGAGTCGCGTCCGTTACGAGTACTACCACCAGCTTTCTTATGCGCCATAATTTACTCCTGATTCATCAAGTCTTTTTACGCCAGTTCAGCTATATATCTGTAGCGCTAATTAACCCGCACTAATCCCGGTAATTTTAACCTCGGTATACCATTGTCGGTGGCCCATCTGCTTGCGATGGTGCTTGCGACGACGGAATTTTATGATCTTCACTTTGTCAGCTCGCCCGTGAGCGACCACTTCAGCACTGACTTTACCACCATCAACATAGGGCGCGCCTACTTTGATAGCCTCGCCATCTGCAACCAGTAAAATCTTATCAAAATCGATGCTGTCGCCAGTCGGCACATCAAGCTTTTCGAGCTTCAATAACTCGCCAGGTTCAACGCGATGCTGCTTACCACCACTGACTATTACCGCGTACATGTTTCGCTCCTGACTATTATCTTGAGGCTGGCTTTTGAAGGGCGGCAATTCTATGTTAAAGGCCGTCGCGCTGCAAGTGCTGATCGCAGCTAAAATACCGCCCTGAATTCCTTACCAAATATCGAGCAACCTGAGCTCATCGCCTTGACACTCCCGGTGCCCAGCCCTAGGATGCCGCGCTACGCGCCTCAACATTATTGTTCATAATATGCTGTCATTTCGAGACACTGTCAGGGACGATTTCGAAGCAGTCAACCAGCTGATTATTGATCAACTCCATTCAGAAGTTGGCCTGGTCGAAAACATCGGTCACTACCTTATAAAAGCGGGTGGTAAGCGGCTGCGCCCACTGCTGGTATTGCTCGCTGCAAAAGCCTGTAATTATAGTGGCCGCAGGCATATTGATCTGGCCGTCATTATTGAATTTATTCACACCGCCACACTGCTCCACGATGATGTCGTCGACACCTCAGAATTACGTCGTGGTCGATTCACCGCTAATGCCCAGTGGGGCAATGCGCCCAGCGTATTAGTTGGCGACTTCCTGTATAGCCGCGCCTTTCAGATGATGGTCGGCCTCGGCAACCTCGATGTAATGCGCATACTTGCTGACACCACCAATATTATTTCTGAAGGCGAGGTTCAGCAGTTAGTAAATATAGGCGACCCAAATCTCAGCGAGTCCGCCTATCTACAAGTGATTGGCAGCAAAACTGCTCAGCTGTTTAAAGGAGCTGGGCATAGCGCAGCGCTGCTCGGTGAAACTGATGCCGAGACTTGCGCAGCTTTAAGCAATTATGGATGGCACCTGGGTCTGGCCTTCCAACTGATCGACGACGCCCTTGATTACACCAGCGATAACACCAACCTGGGCAAAAACACCGGGGATGATCTGGCAGAAGGTAAGATGACACTGCCTATTATCCAGGCAATGAGGTGTGGATCAGAAGCCCAAAACCAGCTCTTGCGCAAGGCGATACAGGCCCAGGACGGGGCGCAATTGCCCGCAGTTATCGACATTATTAAGGACACCGCCTCTCTCGACTACACCTTCGCTGCGGCCAAAGAACAAGCTCGACAAGCCAAGCAATGCCTTAATGTCCTGCCACCATCGAAGTACCACAGCGCCATGCTGGACCTCGCCGACTTTGCTGTAGATAGAAGCTACTAACAGGGCACTAACAACACTCCGTTGTACTTCTATTAATGTAGATGTGCATGATTAGTTCGGGTGATAACATCAATCCCGTTGCCAGCCACCGGAGCACAAGGAAGTATGAGCACAGATCCAACACCCCCCCAGATCGATACCAGCCCCGCCTGGAAGGCCTTGCAGCGTCATGCTGAAACACTCCAGCAAACCACCCTCAATCAACTCTTTGCCGCGAACCCCCAAAGGGGCAGTCAGTTTTCAGCCCGATCCAGCAACATTTACTTTGACTATTCCAAGGATCATCTGACAGAACAGACCTTAGCGCTATTGTTTGACCTTGCAGACACTGCCAATTTAACTACCGCTATCAATGATCTCTTTGATGGCAAGCCGGTCAATAACACAGAGAATCGACCCGCTCTTCATACTGCCTTGCGCAGTGGTGGGCAAGGCAAGAGTGGTGTCGATCAGGAGGCCAGCAGTGTCCTTAAGCAAGTCTGTGAGTTTGCCGAACAAGTGCGGCAGGGGACGATAAGAGGCAGTACCGGCAAACCCTTCGAGAATATCGTAAATCTCGGTATCGGAGGCTCCGACCTTGGCCCCAGACTGGCGGTTGAGGCATTTCCTGAGCTTCACCTCCCCAGTATTCATAGCCATTTTGTCGCCAATATAGATAGCGACGACTTATCTGCCGTTTTGCCCCGGTGTTCGCCGGACACGACCCTGTTCATTGTTTCATCAAAAAGCTTCTCGACCCTGGAAACACTCACTAACGCCAACACCGCGAAAACCTGGCTTCGCGAGGCAGGCATTACGGAACAGGATATCGCCCGGCACTTTGTCGCCGCAACCGGCCATCGCGCAGGCGCTGTTGCCCTGGGTATTTCACCCGAGCGGATATTCCCGGTTGAGGATTGGGTCGGCGGCCGCTTCTCATTGTGGTCAGCCATCGGTTTGCCCCTCGCAATTACTCTCGGGCCGGAAGTCTTTAAACAAGTTCTAGGCGGCGCGCAGGAGATGGATAAGCACTTTTGCGAGACTCCTTTCGCGCGCAACCTCCCCGTACTACATGGCCTACAGACCATCTGGCATATCAATTTTCGCGACTACAAAAGTCGGGCGGTGCTGCCCTACGTCCATAAACTCCGGCGACTGCCTGATTACCTACAGCAATTAGTCATGGAAAGCCTGGGTAAAAGCACTACAAAAGAAGGCCTGAACATCCCCTACCCCACTGGCCAGGTGATCTGGGGCAGTGAAGGTACTAATGGCCAACACTCCTTCCACCAACTGCTTTTACAAGGCACCGAAACCACCCCCATCGATTTTATTACTACCCGGACAGCTCACTGCGAAGCCAGCAGTCACCAACAACTGCTCAGTAATTGCCTGGCCCAGAGTAAAGCGCTCATGCAAGGTAAGTCGATCGCCCAGGCTCATGAGGAATTACTAACTAAGGGTGCCAGTGAAAGCCAGGCCCAGCTGCTCGCCAGACACCACGCTGTGCCCGGAAACCGCCCCAGTAACACACTGTTGCTGGATGAGTTAAAGCCTCACTCACTGGGCTCACTACTGGCCTTTTACGAACACAGTGTTTATGTACAAAGTGTCATCTGGAATATCAATGCCTTTGACCAATGGGGCGTGGAACTGGGCAAAGAAATGGGCACGGAGTTATTCTCCTTACTAAACGCGCCTGAATCAGACTCTGCCCGGCATAATCAATTGGATAGCTCAACTAGCGCTCTGTTAGCCTACTTACATAACTCTCGCCCACCTCGATAAAAGCTAGAAAAACTACAAAAATAAAACTCGATTATCTTTTCTTTATCAAGCACTTAAGATCATCCTCAGGGTGCTGAAACAGGCTGTCCTTTTTATGACTTTTAAGGTAGAGTGGCCGACCTTTTTAGCACCCTGTTAACATTTTATTCTCGCGCTAAGTACCCTTAGCGCGATAACGACTACTCAAAACCAAGCCATCAGAAAGGGGAATACATTGTGATTATAGGCATACCCCGGGAAATCAAACCCGGTGAAAACCGGGTCGCCATGACTCCCGCCAACGTCCAGGTCTGGACGCAAAAAGGAATCGATTTCATCATCGAAAGCGGCGCTGGCGAAGCCGCTGGTTTTATGGATGATCAATACGAAGCCGCAGGCGCGTCTCTAAAGAATGAGCGCAGCAGCATTTTTGCAGACGCCGATATCATCATGCAGGTGCAGTCTTTTGGCGCCAATGAAATTAACGGTGATGATGATCTGGCATCGATAAAACCCGGCCAACTCGTCGCTGGCATGATGGATCCTCTCGGCGGACCCAAGGTCTCCGAAAAAATGGCCGGTACAGGCGCCACCGCTATCGCGATGGAGCTGGTGCCGCGTATCAGCCGCGCTCAAAGCATGGACGTCCTGTCATCCATGGCGACACTGGCGGGCTATAAAGCAGTGGTACTGGGCGCCAGCCACGCGCCGCGTATTATGCCAATGCTGATGACCGCCGCCGGCACACTCAACCCGATGCGCACCCTGATAATGGGCGTTGGCGTTGCCGGTCTGCAGGCCTGCGCAACGGCCAAACGCCTTGGTGGTGTGGTTGAAGCCTACGATGTGCGCCCCGCAGCTCGCGAACAAATCCTGTCGGTAGGTGCCAAGCCCGTAGAGCTGGACCTGGAAACCGATGAATCTGAAGACAAAGGTGGTTATGCGAAAGAGCAAAGCGCGGAATTTATTGCTCGTCAACAGGAGCAGCTCACTCAGGTGATCGCTGAGCAGGATCTGGTGATCACAACTGCCGCTATACCCGGTGCTAAATCACCTATATTGGTCACCACAGCGATGGTAGAAAGAATGAAGCGTGGAGCGGTGATCGTCGATCTGGCCGCTGAACGCGGTGGTAACTGCGAGCTGACCAAGCTGGGCGAAGTCGTTGTTGCTCACGGCGTCACCATCCTCGGCCCTGACAACTTCGCATCGACCATGCCGACCCATGCCAGTCAGATGTATGGCAAAAACATGGAAATCCTGCTTGGTCATCTACTCGACGATGACAATAATCTGAAGCTGGATTTTGAGGACGAAATCATTTACGAAACCGTCATCGCTCACGGCAATGAAGTGCCCCATAGAAGAATGCGGGAACTGGTGGGTTTACCCGCCTTGCCAGAGCCTGAGCCGGCAACAGACACAACCGACGAATCAACAGGGGAGGCTTCCTGATGGAATTACTGATTATGCAACTGGCCTTGTTCGTGCTCTCGCTGTTTCTGGGCGTCGAGCTGATCACCAAAGTGCCGCCCACCTTACACACCCCGCTTATGTCGGGCACCAATGCTATCTCCGGGATCACTCTGGTCGGAGCCGTATTGGCTGCAGGCGCGGGCGAGGCATCAACGCTCGTTCATATCCTGGGTTTTGCGGCTGTTGTCATGGCGACTCTGAACGTTATCGGCGGCTATCTGGTCACCAACCGCATGCTCGCCATGTTTAAAAGGAGAGACTAAACAATGAATGACTCTATTGTAAGTTTAGTCTACCTGGCCGCCGCCGTTCTTTTTGTACTCGGCATTAAAGGCCTGACCAAACCAAAAACTGCGGTACGCGGCAACACCTTATCAGCCACCGGTATGCTGGTTGCTGTGGTTATCACTTTGCTGGATCGCAACATCATCAGTTATGAATACATTGTCGCAGGCATGATTACTGGCGGTGTATTGGGCGGTCTAATGGCCACGCGTGTACAGATGACTTCGATGCCACAGATGGTTGCCCTGCTTAATGGCTGCGGCGGCGGTGCTTCTCTGGGTCTCGCCTCGGCCAGTTATTTTCTTGCTATGGAAGGTAGCGGCTACACCAGCGATATTATGGGCACTCTGGCGGTATCTTTTGTGATGATTACCGTACTGATTGGCGCGGTCACTATGTCGGGCAGCCTGGTGGCCTTTGCCAAACTGCAGGAATTGATATCTGGCCAGGGCATTGGTTTTTCAGGTATGAAGTTTCTCAACGCCGCTATTTTTATTGCATCCATCGCAATACTTGTGCTGCTCTGCATGAACCCCGCTAACAGCCCCTTATTTTGGACCCTGGTCGCGCTGGCCATCCTCCTCGGCCTAACGCTGGTACTGCCCATTGGTGGCGCTGATATGCCGGTAGTCATTGCACTGTTGAACTCCTACTCAGGTATCGCCGCTGCTGCGGCTGGTTTTATCCTGGGCAATACCGTGTTGATTGTGACTGGCTCACTGGTTGGTGCTTCAGGTCTCATCCTGACCAACATCATGTGTGTCGCCATGAATCGCTCGCTCACCAATGTCTTATTCGGCGTAATGGCCGAAGGCAGCGAAGCTATCGATGCCGACGAAGTCTACGGCGGCAAGGTTAAAAGTGCTCAGGCAGAAGAGATCTCCATGATCCTCGAAACTGCCCGACGAGTGGTTATCGTGCCCGGCTTTGGTATGGCTATGGCTCAGGCTCAACACGCTGTTCGCGAACTGGCTGACGTAATGGAAGCACGTGGCATAGAGGTCGAATACGCTATACATCCAGTAGCCGGACGTATGCCCGGACATATGAACGTATTGCTTGCAGAGGCGGAGGTCCCCTACGATAAAATGGTCGAAATGGATCAAATCAACCCCACCTTCGATCAAACCGACGTAGCTATCGTGATCGGTGCCAACGACGTCACCAACCCCATGGCCCGTGAAGACAAAGGCAGCCCGATTTACGGTATGCCGATTCTTAATGTCGACAAGGCCAACACGGTAGTGGTAATCAAACGTTCCATGAGCCCTGGCTTTGCCGGTTTGCCCAACCCACTGTTTGCCATGGACAATTGCTTAATGGTCTTTGGCGATGGTAAAAAAGCCGTTATCGATATTACCGCGAATCTTGATCTGGCCTAGCTCATGATTTGACATAGACTGTCTAAGAGGATTTTAGCAGTCAATAAAAAAGCCCGTTAAGGGCTTTTTTATTGACTGCGTTTTAACTTGATTCTTTTATTTGAGTTGTTTAGGCAAGCGTTAATTAAGCTTCAATCATTGCCAGAATCTCCGCAGTTTTAACTTGCATCAAGGTCTGATCGCCACGGCTTTCTACATTGAGCCTCACCAAAGGCTCAGTATTGGACATGCGCACATTAAAACGCCACTGGGCAAACTCCATACTGACGCCATCGGTTTTATCGATCGATTGGGCCTTGGTAGCATAATGGGTTTCAATATTTTTGAGCACTTGTGCCGCATCACTCACCGAGCGGTTAATCTCCCCACTCACCGGGTAAGCCGCCTGACGCTCTGCCACCAGTTCTGACAGGGGTTTACCGCTGACTGACAACAGTTCAACCACTAGCAGCCAGGGAATCATGCCGCTATCGCAGTAAGCAAAATCCCGAAAGTAATGATGAGCACTCATCTCTCCGCCGTACACCGCATCGTGGTCACGCATGACCTGCTTAATAAAGGCATGGCCGGTTTTACTCTGTACGGCAGTGCCATGCAATTTTTCGACGATATCGATGGTATTCCAGGTCAGGCGAGGATCGTGCACTACTGCAGCAGCACCGCGTTTCTTCAGGAATGCTTCAGCTAAGAGGCCAACCAGGTAATAGCCTTCGATAAACTCACCATGCTCATCAAAGAAAAAGCAGCGATCAAAATCGCCATCCCAGGCGATACCCAGATCAGCTTGCTCATCTCGTACTGCCTGGGCGGTAGCAACGCGATTTTCTTCAAGCAAAGGATTCGGCACGCCATTGGGAAAATGACCATCTGGCTGGTGATGCACTTTGATAAAACTCAGTGGCAGGGAAGCTTCTAATAAATCAACGATTGATCCGGCACCCCCGTTGCCCGCATTGACAACGACCTTCAGGGGCTGCAATGCGTCCTGGTCAAGGTAAGTTTGTAAATGTTCAATATAGGCAGTTTTATCTTCTGCCCTACTCACCGAGCCTCGGCTAACAGGTTCAGTAAAGTCACCGCACTCGGCAAGGGCTTTAATTTCTGGCAAGCCATCGTCACCACTAATCGGCCGCGACTGCTCAAGGACAAACTTCATGCAGTTATAATCCATGGGATTATGACTAGCAGTCACGACCAGCCCGCCGTCAAATTTGCCGTGGGACGTGGCGAAATAA
>CALLDA010000013.1 GCA_937998635.1 uncultured Pseudomonadales bacterium | reverse complement strand
GGCGGCCAAACTGATGAGGATATGGTCAGCGATGGCTGGACCGATATTTTCCGCAACCTGACCGGTGTTAACGCAAGAGAGCAGCTGCCAAATATGCGCTCTTCTGAGATTGCGCTGGTGAACGAGTACGCGGATATGCAGAAAATGAATCAGATCCGGGCGCGGGTGGATACGATTGTTGAGGACTCAACAACAGCCGATGCACTAAAACCCTGGTATCGACAATTCTGTAAGCGCCCCGGTTTCCATGATCAATATTTACAGACCTACAACCTGCCTGGGGTCACCCTGGTGGATACCCAAGGCCAGGGCGTTGATAGTGTTACCGAAACCGGCGTCATTGTTGATGGTAAGGAATATGAACTGGATTGCCTGATTTTTGCTACCGGTTTTGAGGTGGGCACCAACTACACCAAACAGTCCGGCTACGACCTGGTGGGCCGCAATGATGTCCGCCTTAGTGAAAAATGGGCTGATGGGCTATCGACATTTCACGGTTTGCATTGCCACAACTTCCCTAACTGCTTTTTTATGGGCTTTACCCAGAGTGGCTTTACCACCAGTGTTACCCATACTCTGAATGAGCAGGCCAAACACCTGACTCATATTCTTAAATATGGTCTGGATAACGATGTGCGTACCATTGAAGCCACCCAGCAAGCAGAAGATGAGTGGGTCGAGATTATCAAAAGCAAAGCCCACCTGGGTGAGCGTTTTTATGCTGAATGTACGCCTGGCTATTACAACAACGAAGGCAAGGGCGGCGGTAGTACCGGGTTTTTAAGCGGGCAATATGGCGATGGCCCGGTGGCTTTCTTTAATCTGCTGGATAAATGGCGCGAAGCAGGGAGTTTTGAAGGTTTAGAAATCACCAGCTGAAAAGCCAGCTCGCTTACTCAACCCTACAGTGCTAACAATTAGGAGTGCTAATTATGGTCAACTCGACACACGCATCTATTGACTTGTCTAAACTGGATTTTGACCCGGACACCCTCCGTGCTAAATATCGCGAAGAGCGCGATAAGCGCATCCGTAAAGATGGTATGACCCAATATACGGAGGTCACTGGAGATTTCTCAAAATATATTGATGATCCCTACATTGAAGAGGAAATCACCCGCGAGCCACTGACCGACGAAGTTGAGGTCGTGATTGTTGGCGGTGGCTTTGGAGGTTTGCTGGCTGGTGCCCGCTTGCGGGAAGCGGGTGTCAAAGATATCCGCGTGATCGAAAAAGGTGGCGACTTCGGTGGCACCTGGTACTGGAACCGCTATCCGGGCGCCCAGTGTGATGTCGAGGCCTATGTTTATCTACCTTTATGTGAAGAGCTGGGTTACATCCCCAAAGAGAAATATTCCTACGCGCCGGAGATTCTTGAACACAGCAAGGCTATCGCTCGAAAATATAAGCTTTACGACAATGCCTGCCTGCAAACAGAAATCACCGACATGCACTGGGACGAAGACAGCGCCCGGTGGATTATTGAAACCAACCGTGGCGACCGGATGAAGGCCCGCTTTGTGGCTATGTCTAATGGCCCGCTCAATCGGCCTAAATTGCCAGGTATTCCGGGTATTTCTAGTTTCAAAGGTCATACCTTCCATACCAGCCGCTGGGATTACGACTACACCGGTGGCGATTCAACGGGCGGGTTAAGCAACTTGAAAGACAAACGTGTGGGCATTATCGGCACCGGCGCAACGGCCGTGCAGTGCATTCCACACCTGGGCGAAGGTGCCAAAGAGCTGTTTGTTTTCCAACGCACACCCTCCTCAATTGATGTGCGCGCCAACCGCCCCACAGACCCCGAGTGGGCGAAAAGTTTGCAGCCGGGCTGGCAACAGCAGCGTATGGATAATTTCAATATTATTACCGCCGGTGGTTTTCAGGAGGAAGACCTGGTCAGTGATGGCTGGACGGAAATCTTCCGAGACTTATCAGCGCCGGTGCAGCGCAAGTTAAACCCCAATATGACCTCCTCAGAAGTCGGTGCGGCCATGGAAATTGCCGACTTTAAGAAAATGGAACAGATCAGGGCGCGGGTCGATACTATCGTCAAAGACCCTGTTACGGCGGAAGCTTTGAAACCCTGGTACCGGCAGTTTTGTAAACGCCCAGGGTTTCACGATGAGTATCTTGATACCTACAATCTGCCCAATGTCACCCTGGTTGATACCCAGGGACAGGGTGTTGAGCGCATCACCGAAAATGGTGTGGTCGTAGATGGCAAGGAATATGAAGTCGATTGTTTGATATTTGCTACAGGCTTTGAAGTCGGCACCAACTACACCAAGCAATCCGGTTACGACCTCACCGGTCGGGACGGCATCACCCTGAGTGAAAAGTGGGCCGACGGGCTATCGACCTTTCATGGCTTGTACAGCCACGGCTTCCCAAACTGTTTCATCATGGGCTTAACGCAAACCGGTTTTACTACCAGTATTCCCCACGCACTGAATGAGCAGGCTAAGCATTTGACCTATGTGCTGAAACACTGCCTGGACAATAATGTTCGAACTGTTGAAACCTCCCAGCAGGCGGAAGACGAATGGGTTGAAACCATCCATCGGCTGGCTAATTTGGGCAAACGGTTTTATGCCGAATGCACACCCGGTTATTACAACCAGGAAGGCAAAGTAGACGGCGAAGGCTTTTTCAGTAATCAGTACGGAGGTGGTGCCCCGGAGTTTTTCGATATCCTGGATAATTGGCGGGCCGACGGAAAGCTGCAGGGTTTAGATATGCAAAGCGACTAATTTATTATTTAGTTTGTTCTATATCTAAGTCAGTAAAAAACAGCGGCATTTGTCGCTGTTTTTTTATCCGGCTATAAATCAGGTAATTTATGTGATTTAATTTTTTAATGAGTAATTTAAGCACGAACGATTGGTTTGTGAATTATATCGAAGTTTAATTTCCTGCTCGACTCGTTTAGTGGTTTCTGGACGGTTGTTTCTTTCTCGCTCAAAGAATCGGCACCTCGGAGGCCAGGCCAAATAACACCCGACCAGCGGCCTCGGTCCATTGAGGCGACACAGTTATGTGCTGGGGGACGACATGGATATCCCGCTGGCAGCGACCCAGTAAACTATCTTCGTAGACGACATTGACGCCCGCCGAGGCGCACAGGGTATCCACCGCTTTGCGAGCCGACTGAACACCGCCGGAGCAGGCGAGTTGCAGCAGTGCTCGGGATTCAGGATCGACACTGCGGCCCTCTGTTACCGCCGTCCAGACCTCGGTGACAGACTCAAAGACAAAAGCCCGTGCCGAGCGCAGGAGGGTTTCAGCCTCGGCAATAGCGCGCTGGGCATCGGGTCTCTCGCACAGCAAGGCGCTGCTTGAGCGAGGCTTCTTTTCACAGGCCAGGGTTTTGAAGTGGCCGATGGCCCCGCGGGCAATACCAGCGGCGACCGCAAATTTGTTGTAGGCGAGCTTGGTGTAAGTGGGAATACGGAACAGAGGTGTACTGGCAAAAGGTTTTTGTTCGGTGACCCTGGTGACCCTTTCGGCCGGTACGAATAGATCTGTGATTTGTACATCATGGCTGCCCGAGCCGCAGATACCGGAGGAATGCCAGGTGTCGAGTATTTCCACATCGGCGGTTCTAGCCAGTACTTCGCGCAGTTGAACTGCTCCAGTGTCGTTCCTCTTAAAATTACCATCCTCATCAACCACAATACATTGACCCCAGAAGTAGTCGCTATTGTGGCAACCACTGGCCATTGGCCAGCGACCCTTTACCCGCAAGCCGCCATCTTCCTGTCTTGCCCGACCCAGGGGATTAAGTGCTCCCGAGATGATGGTCTCCGGGTCACCAAATAATTCCAGCGCCTGCTCGGGTGCAAAGGCAGCGGCAGCAAAACCCTGCACCTCCATGCCAATCATAAGATTCCAGCCTGTCGAGCCGTCGGCAGTGGCTATCGCTTCTATCACCTCAATCTGCGTTATGGGGTCGCCCTCTGCGCCATTGATATAAGCCGGCGAGGCGAGTTTATGCAGACCCCCACGAGCCATGCTGCGAGCCAGGCTTTCTGGCAGCTGACGTTGCTGATTGGCTTCGGAGGCTCGTTCACGAATCTTGGGCAATAAAGCCTGAACGCTTGCCAGGGCGGGTTTAACTGGGGGAGTCGATGGTTTTTGCTGGGTGCTCATAGGCTATTCCTGGACTCTAGTCCGGGTTTATTTGTTTTATTATCAGCTAGTTTAGCAACGCGCCGATATAAATGCGGATTAGTTTCTGGAAGAGCTTGTTCTAGCAGCAAATGAATATTCGCTTTGTTTTGACATAAGAGTTTGCCCTAGCCATTATCGTTAAGCCCATTTGATCCAAATAATGCAATATAAAAATAGCCTGACATAGGCGAATATGGGCGAACAGGATCAGGATAAGAAATTAAACCAGCAGGAGGTGTCACTATGGACTTAACAGAACTAGAAAAACGCATTACTACACTCGAAGATATCGAGGCGATTAAGCAACTCAAAGCGCGTTACTGCGATATTTGCGATGACATGCACAACCCCGATCGTATCGCATCGGTCTTCGCCGAAGACGGCATATGGGAAGGCGGCGATTTCGGTAAAGCTCAGGGCCACGAGGCAATTCGCGAGCTATTTAGCGGCTTTAGCAAGCAGATCAGTTTTTCCCAGCACAATATTATGAATCCCATTATCACCGTCGA
>CALLDA010000012.1 GCA_937998635.1 uncultured Pseudomonadales bacterium | reverse complement strand
ACAGGCGCAACCTCACTCTGGCTGAAGGAGTTTGATACTGCGGCAAAAATCGATGATGACGATAGCAGTTCCGCGCAAGTTAACCCTGGGATAGTTAAAGTTGGGAAAAGCTTGTTATAAGGTCTTAGCACTCTCATAACTCATCAGCAGACCAGTCGTGCCCAGCCCGCGACAGGAAATTTGGCCCTAGATCAGCAGCCACTGTCTCGCGATCACTTTTCAACCCCGCTAACTAATTGAAATACTTAGGTTTCGCCCTTATGATCAAGAGACAAAATAATACTAGCGACCTCTGACAGAGGTTCGCGATCACTCTAAGCTCGAATAAGGAAGACAGGGCTAAGCCATTAAAACAAATCACTAAAAGAAGCTCCCTCACTATTTCTCCGGCCAATATCGCGAGACCGGCGATAGTGGAAACGGGGGCTTCTGAATCTGTTAGGCGACCGGAGTTTGACTATGACACTAGAAGATTTTGCTCGTATCGGCGAGGCGCTTGGCGGGCTAGCAGTGCTGATTTCCCTGATCTATGTAATCGTAGAACTTCGCCGAAATACACGCTCTATGCAAACTGCAGCAGCGTGGAACGCCGATATTTCTCTTGCCGAACTCAATGAGGGTCTTTCTCACAGCCCACAATTGTCAGAATTATGCATGCGAGGTTTGGATCCAGAAACAAAACCGGAGGATCTTACACCTGCAGAGTTCGCACAGTTCATGTTCGTGAGCAGATCCGTCCTGCAAAAATATCAGGCCCAGTGGTGGTTGTGGAGTCGAGGAAGCCTGTCTGACGAGATGTGGCAGCTAAGACGCTCCTGGGCGAAAGCTTTTGTTTCTCTGCCAGTTCCGGGTAGGATTTGGGAGCTAGAAAGCGACCAACATCAGTTTGCTCAAGGCTTTGTCTCCTCCATAAACTCCATGGAGATTTCCGCAGATCTTCGGTTTAAGTCATGAAACAAATTTTTGCCCGGGCCATGATTTTGAAAGACAATGTTTTGCGCCTAACTAGTGCCCATCCATAAATGGATGGGCACTAACTCATTATTCAACCGGACGCGGGAAAGTGCGGTGGCGCGTTTTCGCGGAAACGTCGGCACGCCCGCCGGTTAATTCAGACGTTAGCCCTTGCCAAATCATAGATAAATTGTACAATTGTCTGCATGGATATAGTCTCAGATACAAATATATTATTAGCCGTTATTTTTAATGAGCCAGAAAAAGATAATATCGTTCAGCTCACATCAGGAAATGATGCAATTGCCCCAGAGATACTGCCATATGAGGTAGGCAATGCCTTATCTGCAATGATAAAAAGAAAGCAGATAACGCACAAAGAATCATTGCAGGCACAAAAGTCTATTAATTCTATCCCTATAAGGTTAATGAGCGTAGATATTGCCCAAGCCTTACAATTGGCAATAGATTTTAATATCTATGCATATGACGCATATTTCTTACAGTGCGCAATCAACCATTCATGTCCTTTGCTTACACTTGATAAAGGCATCAAAAAAGTAGCAAAACAGCTAAATATTAAAATATTGGAGTAATCAAATGAAAGTATTTACTTACTCAGAAGCACGTCAAAATCTATCCAAACTCTTATTGCTCGCACAAAAAGAGGAAGTTGAAATACGTCGAAGAGATGGAACTATATTTTCTTTAAAATCAAAAAAGGGTAAGGCCGTATCACCATTTGATGTCCCTGGGATAAAAACTAAAGCAACTACTGCAAATATTCTATCAGCAGTTAAGGACTCAAGAATGGGCTAACAATTAGCTTAAGCGGACGTAAAAACATGCTGCTTAGCGCGTGTCGTTTTCGACTATTTAAACGAAGTGGAAACAATCGAAAACCTCATATTGCTGACTTTTTTACAGTTCAAGATTACGTTTTAGTACCTTTTCTGATGTGATAATCCGTGTAGTGCGATAAAGCTCAGGATGTTTCTGGCTGTCGGTGTAACGCATTGGCTCGCCTGATGTTGGGCTAACAAACCAGGAGATTTCTGGGCGCGGCTCACCTAGCTGCTTTTTTAGCGCTTGTGGTGTAATACCTAAGGCTTTAGCCGCTGCATTGAACGTGCAGCGTGTTTTTACCTGGTTTATGTAGCCAACCACTACGCTAGTTTTGTCCTGCACTACAAGATACTCCTTATAAAGTTAACTCAAACGTAATATTGCGAAGTGCACTGGATGGAATTATGAATAACAAACTGGCTATTAGGCGGTATGGGCTCGGAAAGTTCACCTAGTTATTACACGGTGCTAAAGCCATCGTTCTCGACGATCTAATCAAGTCTCGCGCATTGGGCACCCGAGCTTTATCTACAGGGTCGAGGTGCGCGAGCTCATCACACAAGCAGATTAACTGGGCCGATATTCGACCAGTAATTCTTCAGGTGGCTGTTCACATTCGACCTTTTCGCCCAGCAATTCGCCAATAGGTTCCAGCAAAAACGCATCGTCTTCACAGGCGAAGCTGATGGAGGTTCCGGTTTTACCGGCGCGACCAGTACGGCCGATACGGTGTACGTAATCTTCGGGTTCTTCGGGCAGGGTGAAATTGATCACGTGGCTAATGCCATCGATATGAATGCCGCGTCCGGCCACATCGGTGGCTACCAGCACTTTGATTTTTCCGGACTTAAAATCATCCAGCGTTCTTACACGTTTGTTCTGAGCGACCTCACCCGACAATAGCCCAACACTGAAACCGGCCTTACCCAGAAATTCCTGTAGGTGACGGCACTGGTCACGACGATTGGCAAAGACGATAACGCTCTCGACTTCTTCGCTGCGCAAGATGTTGGCGAGCAGGTCGCGCTTCTTGCGGGTTTGGGTGATATATATTTTCTGGTTGACTGAATCGGTCGCAATTCGATCTGGCTCGATCTCAATCGTTGTTGAGTCCTGGGTCCACTGCTCGACAAGGCTGACAACTTCGGGCGTGAAGGTAGCGGAAAACAACAGGGTTTGGCGCTCTTCTTTTCTCGGGGTCAAGCGAACAATACGGCGCACCTGGGGGATAAAGCCCATATCTAACATGCGGTCGGCCTCGTCAATGACCATAACCTCAACCCTGTCGAGATAAACATCTTTGCTGCCACAGAAATCGATCAAACGGCCCGGAGTCGCTACGAGAATATCGCACAGTTTTTCGTCGAGGTGCCGGCGCTGCTTGTCGTAATCCATACCGCCCACCAACGTATGGACATTGAGGCCGGTATATTTGGTCAGACCCCGAGCATCATCGGCGATCTGCATGACCAGCTCACGAGTCGGAGCGATGACCAGAGAGCGGGCCTCACCAGCATAGCGCTCATGCTCGATGGGGTGTTTGAGCAGATCATCAATAATGGTGATTAAAAATGCGGCGGTTTTGCCGGTGCCGGTTTGAGCTTTACCGACGACGTCGTTACCGCGCAGGGTGTAGGGCAGGGATTGAGCCTGAATCGGCGAGCAATACTTAAAACCCAGATCAGCGATGCCGTGCATTAAGGTATCGGGCAAATCCAGGTCGTGAAAACGCAATTTGCCCGCCTCGGGTTCAACCTGAAATTGTTCAAGGGACCACGTGGCGGCTCTGTTCCCTTGACTACTGTCCCTGTTACCGCCCCCACTTCTACGCCCCCGACCACCGCGACGACCGCGCCTGGGCCCTGTTTTTTTGCCCTCGGCATCTTGCGATGTGTTGTTTTGCTGCGCTTCACTCATAGGTTAACTCGGTTCCTGAATACCCTGTCGGTACTATTTAAAAGTTTTAAAAAGTTGGTAGCTGCCAGAAAATTGGCGGCTTGGATCGAATCAGCTGACTCAAAAACAATCGAGCCAAAATCAAAAGGCGCGGAGTATAGCACAGCATGATAATCCACTCGCTAAGGCAGGAGCGGCCCGACACGAACCGGAATTCAGTGCTTATTGTTCATTGATCGTGAATGGCTCAGATAGTTAACGGCTCGAACAAGATCAATCAGCACCTTTCCACAAGGCGCGCTTAAGCCAATAGTCGAGGCTAAAGTAGCGGCCGCCGCCAGAAAACAACAAACTCAGCAACATCACAAAATAGGTGGCTGCAAACTCGATGCCGTTATTTAACACCACGAAGCTGCCTTTTTCGCTCAGCCAGTCGTAATTGCCATGCTCGCGCAAAATTGATTTGGCGGCACTGACCCGTTCGCCCACCCCGACACTATTTTCGAGACTGCGTTTTGCAGCTGGAATACCCACATCCGCTAAGACTTTGGCGGTGCTGGTCTCGGGATTGCCGGGCGCAATAGCAAACCAACCATGTTGCCAATGTACAGATGCGGCAGCGACCAGCATTGACACCATTAAAGGGATGGCAAACCAGCGCACCGCCAGGCCGATCAACAAAGCCAAACCACCGACCAATTCTGAGAACGCCGCAAGAAAGACCATCAGCACCGGCGCAGGCAAGCCCAAACCCCAGTCGGCATTACCAAACCAGGACACCATGTCTTCAAAGTTGTGGAATTTGTGCCAGCCCGCTGCAATCATCACCGGGGCGAGAATCAGTCTAAGCAGCAGCGGTGCCAGACCATCAAGATATTGCAGGCGCGAAAATCTAGCGCGGTGAAAATTTGTATAAAGTGTCACGATACTGTTCATCGGTAGTTCTCTCCAGCGGCGGGAAATAAAACACGCAGCAAAACTCTGCGAATTAAATTTGCTATTTCAAACCTTTATAAAAGCAAGTTTAAAGATAGCGTCACGCCGTTAGAGAAGCACCAGTCGGAAAAATTCCCTTCGAAAGGTGGTGAATGAATTCTCAGTGATGACTGGCCTGCGCACCTGTCATTAAACAAGCGCTAGACAGAGGCTCGTTATCACCTCACTTAGCAGGGGCTCGGTCAACGAAAAACTGGCTCAACCAGGCTCCCTTAACGAGGCTCACTTAACGAGAAGCGGGAAAAACCGGATTCTGCTGGGCAGCAGATGCATAGAAGACATCCATGGGCACCGATTGTCCCAACTCGCTAACAATACGCGCGTGGCTGCGACTTAGCTCCCTGGGCTCTCTTACTCCGCAGGAGTGGGCAATGGTACCCACTTCCTTTTGCATATTTTTTACGTAACTGGCTACGCGCTCAGCTTTATCGGTGGGATCCAGACCTTTTTGCAATTCAGGATCGTGGGTTGCCACACCTGTGGGGCAGGTGTTTTTATTGCATTGCATGGCCTGAATACAGCCCAGGGCAAACATGTGGCCACGGGCCGAAACGACAAAATCGGCACCGACACACATGGCCCAGGCGACATCTACCGGGGTGATTAACTTGCCGCTGGCAATCACGGCGATCCTTTCCTTTAAGCCCTGCTCTTTGAGCTTATCGATCACCATGGCCAGGGTTTCTCGAATATTCAGGCCTGCGTGATCAAGCAGACTTTGGGGGGCAGCGCCAGTGCCGCCATCACCACTATCGATGGTAATAAAGTCAGGCGCTGACTCAACAATCCCCCGGTCAAGAATCGCGGCGCACAGGTCTTCAAAAAAATGGGTGCCGCCGACCACTAATTTGAAGCCGACCGGCTTACCAGTGACCTGCCTGATGTGGGCGATACTGTCTAACAGCTCATCAACACTTCTAATATCGGTGTGGCCGTTAGGGCTTATGGAATCCTCTCCGGCGGGAATACCTCTTGTCTGAGCAATTTCCTCAGTCACTTTGACACCCGGTAAAATCCCGCCTTTGCCCGGTTTAGCACCCTGGCTGATTTTTATTTCAAACATTTTCACCTGCGGATGAGCGGCGATGGCTGCCAGCTTTTGATCGTCGAGCTTACCCTGCTCATCCCGCACGCCATATTTTGCGGTACCGATCTGAAAAACCAGGTCGCATCCACCTTCGAGGTGATAGCTCGACAAACCGCCCTCCCCGGTATTCATCCAACAACCAGCTTTTGCAGCACCCCTGGATAGAGCCTGTACCGCCGGGCGAGATATGGCCCCAAAACTCATTGCAGAGATATTGAAGAATGAGCCTGCGACATAGGGTTCTCGACAATGGGGGCCGAGGGTTCGAGGGCTGGGTTCGACATAATCCTCCTCCAGCGTTGGGAAAGGATGGGTGACGAACAAAACCGTACAGGGTTGATGAGTATTGACCGTAGAACCAAAGGCCACTGTGCCATCGACATTTTTTGCCGCACGATAAACCCATGATCGCTGGGCGCGATTAAAGGGCATCTCTTCTCTATCCATGGCAAAAAAGTACTGCCGAAAAAACTGGCCCAGGTGCTCAAACAAATAACGAAAGCGACCGACCAGGGGGTAGTTGCGTCGAATGGTGTGCTTTGATTGCCGGACATCTGCAACGTACATGCGAATCACAGTGATCACACAAAATACGATCAAAATCAGAATAAGCCATGCAAACAGCTTTGACAGGAAGCCAAAAATAGTCATGCTCATTTCCGCCATCTATACACCTCGATAATATTTCGGAATTGGCTAGTGGTCACCGTCAAAATAATTGAAAATAGCGCCCCTTTCCATCGGTAATCACCCGTCTTTGCAAACACCTCCTCATAAACCACCAGGACACGCCGCGTCTGCACCCCCAAAACAAAAACTCACGGGGCAAACCAGACGCCAATCCATCCTAAACCTGGTGCGTCTCGCCGTGCCTGTGACGGTTGGCCAGTTGGCCATCGTTGGCATGAGCATTACGGACATAGTGATGTCCGGAAAATTCAGTACCGATGACCTCGCCGGGGTGTCACTGGCCAGCGCGGTTTTTAACCTGTCTATTATGTTGACGATAGGTATCGTGCTCGGCAATGGCCCAATCATTGGTCAATTTTTTGGGGCGGGTAATTTCAAGTCCCTGCGCAGCCAGTTCCAAAGTTGTCTGTATCTCTGCCTGCCCCTGGGTCTGTTCTGCGCTGGTCTGGTTGTGCTGGGAATGCTTGCTTTGCCCCTGATTGATACTTCGCCTGCGGTATTAACCATCGCCCTGGACTATCTCTGGCCCATGGCCGGGGCGGCTTTTTTTCTGCCTTTTATGATGGCCTATCGAACCACTTTCGAGAGTATGGGGCACGCACGCCCGGCGATGATATTCAATCTACTCGGTTTGCTAATTAACTTGCCACTGGATTACGCACTGGTCTTCGGCAAATGGGGATTACCTGCCCTGGGTGGAGCTGGATGCGGTTGGGCTACCTTGTTCGTGTCGATGTTTATTGTTGCCGGGGAAACCTGGTATGCACGTTTTGCCAGTCCCTTGCGCAGTTACCACTTGCTAACAACGATAGTTAAATTGGACCTCGCGCGTATCAAAGAGACACTGCGAGTAGGTTTACCTCTCGGCGGTGCTATTTTAGCCGAAGGTGGTTTCTTCCTGATTATCCCTTTATTTATTGCCCATCTGGGTGCAGTCGTGATCAGCGGGCATTCTATAGCCATTTATTTTGACTGGGCGATGTTTATGGTGCCTATGGGTATTTCCCAGGCGATTGCGGTTTTGGCTGCCCACGAACTAGGTCGAAGCAATTCGACCCTCGCTCGGCAGATTTGCTTCACTGGCCTTGCACTGACCACCGTGATGGCGCTTATTCAGGCATCCTTTGTGATCATCTTTCGGCATCAGATTGCCAGCTTATTCTCTCCTGATCCAGCGGTGCAGGAACTGGCCGCCTTGTTATTAATATATGCCGCCGCTTTTCGAGTCTTTGATGCTATCAACGTTGGCGGTAACGGCGCGCTAAGGGGCTACAAAGATACCCGAATAACCCTGGTTCTAGCGATAGGGGGCTATTGGTTAATTGGCTTTCCCTTATCTTACTCACTGGCCCTCACCGACCTTTGGGGAGCCCCGCTGGGTGTCGAAGGTTTCTGGGTCGGTATGGTAGCTACGTTAATTCTGACATCATCTCTGACTACCCTGCGAGTGCATCACACCACCGCTCACTATGACAGGATTCGTTAAACGATTCTGTCGGCGGCCACCTTCAGGACTGTTGCGGTAAGGTGACCCGAAATTAGCAGCGGATAAACTTGGCAAAATCAAAGAGTTTCGTTATGATCTTCGCAAACAACTAAAGTATTATTTGACTATCTTGACTAATATTAAACGCGCCCCGCGAAATAACTATATGGCCCTGGCCAAGGCTCACGATCTAGCCAGCAACACAGATATTGGCTACATCGGTAACATTTCTACCGGGGGCTTCATGCTGTTTGCTAATCAAACACTGCCTCATCAGGCGCGACGCATCTTTTCCATTGATTTCCCGCATCCCACCCGCGGCCAGATGACCATACAGGTAGGCACCCGAGTGGCATGGCAGGTTCGCGACGCGCAAAAACCCAAACAGCAAAGCATCGGCTGTGAGATTCTCGCTATCGAACCTAAAGATCGTTTAGCCTTACTCCAGTCCGCCAAAGCTTATGGTGTTGCCGCCTAATCCTGCCCCAGGCTTTATTGGTCGTAAGCGCGTTTTTGCGCTGTAACTAAGTACTCAAATCAGGCTAAATCCGATCCGAGCAACTAAATCACCGTTGGATTTACACCCAAATTACTGGATGGCAAATAGATTGTGTCTGGCTTATAGAGCACTTACGAACCCGATCCCGGTACAGTGCCTTTGACAATACCAGATAAAATAAGCATTAAAGATCATTACAGCCCTGTTAATTAGGCGGGAGCCTCTGTCACAACAAGTAAAAACACTATGAGTTCTCTTGCAAAACACAGCATAAAAAAATGCGCACTATTTACCGCCATATTACTTTCAACAACAACCCTTGCCCTTATAACCGGCTGCAGCAACGCGCTACCTAGAGAGGAAGATAACGTACGTTCGCGCTGGGATAGTTTTGAAGAAGCGATGGCGGACTACGAAAAAATCGAACCCTACGTCACCACTCAAAGCGAATTACAGGAGCTGGGTTTTGATCCTTATACGCAACCAAATATACACATTTTGTCCTATCTTGATGTTATCCAGCGATTTATGCCGAACCAGTCGATAAAGCTTGAGGATCTGGACGATGCGGTAAGTTTTTGCATAAAGTCCCGTTCCAACTGCATCGCCTACGAAGCCCAGCCCCAAAAATCCAAGAGTAAACGCGTGGGTAACGTAGCACTTGATCTCATGACATTTAAACGCCGTACACTGCGGTCAGGTTGGTCTTTTTATGCACTGATTGTTATCAATGATGGCATCGTTGTCTATAAAGTCTGGAGTGGCGAGCCAATCGTCAGCGGCGAAAAAATACGCAAAAACCCCCTCGGCCCTCTGCAAGGTCTTGATGCAGGCACCATCAAAGCCTTTTGATTGATAATATCTTCAGCAAGCGGCGACAATATTCTCAAGCGCTTGCGGCCACGTCCCGCGACCTCATCACGACGCCTCACCCCGATGACTCCGGGCACACTATATCAGCCCTTACCTATCCCGTTTCTATCCGCAATTAATCTGACCACTAAAAATTTACCGTTCGTATAAAGCGGTAGTTAACGCTTGCGCCGACATGCGCCAGGCAGTACCTTGGAACACAGTTAGTTCGTGGTTAAGCCGTTAATTCATCATCGCGGTAGTAGCTCATGGCGACGATACTCGTTCTTGACCTAGGCGCTGGACACCTGGTTAATTTTTATAAACTAAATAAAACCTATCCGAAACCGGGCCAGAGCACTTGGGTGCCAGGCAACATAAGTACTTAAATCGACAAAAGAAAAGCCAAACGGCTAGATCCAAACGTCTAGATACAGGAGAACCCACCATGGCAATTTACGATACGATTATCAAAAACGGTACTATTTTCGATGGCACGCGTATCCCACGCTTCAAAGGGGATATTGGCATTAAAGACGGCAATATTGCAAAAATTGGCCGCCTCAACGAGGCCGATGGCGACAAAATTATTGATGCGGAAGGCAAACATGTCTGCCCTGGCTTTATCGATTTACACACTCATTACGATGCCCAATTATTCTGGGATCCCTACTGCTCACTATCGAGCTGGCACGGCATCACCTCTGTGGTAATCGGCAATTGCGGTTTTGGCTTCGCCCCGGTAGCACCGGAGCTGCGAGAACGCGCCATGCTCTCGATGACCCGGATTGAGGCAATTCCCCTTGCGTCGATGCAAGAAGGTATGCCCTGGGACTGGGAAACCTTCCCGGAATATCTCGACAGTGTTGAGCGCACCCCCAAGGCGATAAACATTTTGCCCTATGTACCTCTGGTGCCGATGCTCATTACGGTGCTGGGTTTCGACCGCGCCAAAGCAGGCGATATGCCCACACCCGAAGAAGAAGCAGAATTATGCGCCATGCTGGAAGAATCCATGGACGCCGGTGGCTGCGGCTGGTCGGCACAACGTTTAGCACCGGGTTGTGGTGCTGACATACAGCGGGATTTCGATGGCACGCCTATGCCCACCGATGTCATGCACGATGAAACCGCTCTTGCTCTGGCAGCGGTCCTCGCTAAGCGTAACGAAGGCTTTATGCAGGTCACCATGATCAGCGGTAAAGATGCCGATCACGATCGCGCCCACCTCGAAGAACTGGCGGAAGTCAGTGGTCGGCCGATACTGTACAACGTGGTACAGGCCGTAGCAGACGACCCCACCATCCACCGCGAATGCCTGCAGTGGTTAAGTGAATGCCACGCCCGCGGCAACAAGGTGTACGGCCAGGGTCTGACCACCGACTGCGGCTTCACCTTTGCCCTCGACGAGTGGAACATGTGGGATGATTCCGAAGCCTGGCGTGAAGCCACTACCGGCACCTTCGAAGAACGACTACAGAAACTCGGCGATCCGGCAAGGCGGCAGGGACTAAAAGAAAACCCTCCCGGCATTCTGGTCACCGGCCCTGTGGAAGATGTCGTTATGGTGCGCCCTAACTCGGACGACTTCACTGAGTTTAAAGATCACACCATCGGTTTGATCGCGGAAAAAACCGGCAAGGATCCGGTCGATGCGATGCTCGATATCGCGGTCGGCACCAACCTTAAAGCCGAATTTTTCGCCATGTTGCCCAATGCCGGTAATCTCGAATATATGAAAGAGATCATTGATGATCCCTTTGTCACTTTTGGGGTTTCTGATGGTGGTGCCCATACCCGCTTTCTGACTGCGGGACGCTACCCCACTGAAGCCATTGCCAGCTATGTGCGCGAGCACAATATGTTGTCATTGGAAGATGTCCACTGGCGCTTGAGTGCGCTGCCAGCGGCAATGGCAGGCTTCAAAAGTCGAGGCACATTGGTCGAAGGGGCACCTGCAGACATCGTCGTTTACGACTACGAGAATCTGGAGATACTTGATGGCGAAGTGGTTCACGACATGCCCGGCAACGAGTGGCGTCGGGTTCAGCGCGCAAAAGGCTATGACTACATCCTGGTTAACGGCGAAGTGACCATTGACCACGATGAAGAAACCCATACCTATTCTGGAAAGTTACTACGTCACGGAATCGCTTAATACTCAGCTTTTAAGCACCTTCATTGAAAGAAGTCGGCAATAGCAATATTGCCGACTTCTTGTTTTTTGCTAACGATTTATGTCAGGGGCCTGCATATTTAATTAATAAAAATAAGCACTTGCAGGGAAGAAAACAAAGCAGTACCTTTGGCATCCCAATATTATCAATACTTCAATTACAGCTGTAATAGTTATAAAAATCCCTGGATTACTTACCAACTTATCGGGCATACAGATACCGAACAAGGCAGGCAAGCATGGATAAGCCCGCAATAAGACGGCAAACAGCTTATTAATCATCACCAAGCCAGATACAGGAGAAAATTTATGGCGACTTACGACACGATTATCAAAAACGGCACCATTTTCGATGGCACGCGCATTCCGCGCTTCAAAGGCGATATCGGTATTAAAGACGGCAATATTGCAAAAATTGGCCGTCTCAACGAATCTGATGGCGACAAAATTATCGATGCGGAAGGCAAGCATGTCTGCCCCGGCTTTATCGATCTGCATACCCACTACGATGCCCAGCTATTCTGGGACCCCTACTGCTCACTGTCGAGCTGGCACGGCATTACTTCCGTTGTCATCGGTAACTGTGGCTTTGGTTTTGCGCCGGTAGCCCCCGAGCTGCGCGAGCGATCAATGCTATCGATGACCCGCATTGAAGCCATCCCCTACGACTCGATGAAAGAAGGTATGCCCTGGGACTGGGAGACCTTCCCTGAGTATCTCGACAGTATCGATCGCACGCCTCTGGCCATGAATATTCTTCCTTATGTGCCTCTCGTGCCGATGCTAATTACCGTATTAGGTTTTGATCGCGCCAAAGCCGGTGCCCTGCCGACGCCAGAAGAAACACAACAATTATGCGACATGCTCGAAGAATCCATGGACGCGGGCGGTTGCGGTTGGTCCGCTCAGCGACTGGCTCCAGGCTGTGGTGCTGACGTACAACGTGACTTCGATGGCACACCCATGCCCACAGACGTGATGCATGACGAGACTTGTATCGCCCTGGCAAAAGTTCTTGCCAAACGTAACGAAGGCTTTATGCAGGTCACCATGCTCAGCGGTAATGATCCTGAAAAAGATCGCGCCCATATGGAAGAACTGTCTGAGGTCAGTGGCCGACCCTTGCTTTATAACGTCGTCCAGGCGGTTGCCAATGACCCCTCCGTGCATAGAGAGACCCTGAAATGGTTAAGTGAAGTTCACGGTCGTGGCAACAAAGTTTATGGCCAGGGCCTGACCACCGATTGCGGTTTCACCTTTGCCCTCGACGAATGGAACCTCTGGGATGACTCCGATGCCTGGCGCGAAGCCACCACCGGCAGCCAGGAAGACAAAATGCGTAAAATGGCTGATCCAGCCATGCGCGAGAAGCTCAAAAACGACCCTCCCGGCATCTCAGCCACTGGCCCCATTGAAGAAGTGGTCATGGTACGACCCAACTCAGACGATTTTTCTGAGTACAAAGATCACAAAATCAGCCTGATTGCTGAAAAAATGGGCGTTGATCCCATCGATGCCATGCTTGATATCGCCGTCGGCACCAATCTCAAGGCAGAGTTTTTCGCCATGCTGCCTAACGCCGGTAATCTTGAGTATATGAAAGAGATCATTGATGATCCTTTTGTCACGTTCGGCGTTTCTGATGGTGGTGCCCATACGCGCTTCCTGACCGCTGGGCGCTTCCCAACTGAGGCCATTGCCAAATATGTTCGTGAACACAACATGCTCTCTCTGGAAGAAGTCCACTGGCGTCTGAGTGCATTGCCTGCCTCATTAGCAGGCTTTAAAGCCCGTGGCACACTGGTCGAAGGCGCACCAGCTGATATCGTGGTTTACGATTACGAGAACCTGGAAATCCTCGATGGTGAAATCGTGCATGACATGCCCGCTAACGAATGGCGTCGTATCCAACGTGCGAAAGGCTATAACTACATTCTCGTCAACGGTGAAGTGACTATTGATCACGATGAGGAAACTCACAACTATTCAGGAAAATTGCTGCGTCATGGCATCGCTTGATTCCGATCAATTAAACAGCGCTTAAGAAACAAAAAGCCGGCTTCAAGTCGGCTTTTTTGTGCCTAAAATTCACCGCAAATTTAGCTGGTTCTGAACTTATCGATAAAAAAACCGGACCCTGATATAGCTGATTCGTAGCCATCCTCCAAGCAAGTGTACTTAGCCCGTCACAAGGCCAAAAACTCAACTACACTGTTCGATGACCTCTATAAAATTTAAAAACAATCATAGATACAGGAGAAAGACCAATGACCAGCTACGATACGATTATTCAGAACGGAACGATATTCGATGGCACCCGCATCCCCCGTTATAAGGGTGATATCGGCATCAAGGATGGTTTGATCACTAAAATTGGACGACTTGACGCGAAAGATGCCGATAAAGTATTGGACGCTGAAGGCAAGCATGTATGTCCCGGTTTTATTGACCTGCACACTCACTACGACGCTCAGTTATTCTGGGATCCCTATTGCTCCCTGTCGAGCTGGCACGGCATTACCTCGGTGGTCATCGGTAACTGTGGCTTTGGCTTCGCTCCCGTGGCGCCGGAAGCGCGTGAACGCTCCATGCTGTCAATGACCCGGGTAGAAGCGATCCCCTTCGACTCCATGAAAGAAGGCATGCCCTGGGACTGGGTGACTTTTCCCGACTACCTCGACAGTGTCGAACGCACTCCCAAGGCTATCAATATTTTGCCCTACGTACCGCTAACACCCCTGTTGATCTGGGTGATGGGTTTTGAGCGCGCTAAAGCTGGTGCTTTGCCAACCGCAGAGGAAGAGGCAGAAATTATCCGCCTGCTGGAAGAGTCCATGGACGCCGGTGGTTGCGGCTGGTCTGCACAGCGTTTAACACCTGGCTGTGGTGCCGACGTGCAACGGGATTTCGATGGCACACCCATGCCCACCGATGTGATGCACAATGAGACCGCTATCGCGCTGGCAAAAGTTCTGGCGAGGCGCAACGAAGGTTTTATGCAGGTCACCATGCTCGGCGATGATCACGACAGTGACCGCGCTCATCTGGAAGCACTGGCTGAAGTCAGTGGCCGGCCCCTGCTTTATAACGTCGTTCAAGTTATTGCCGACGACCCCAGCCAACACCGAGACACATTGAAATGGCTGAAAGAATGCCATGCCCGAGGCAATAAGGTTTACGGCCAGGGTCTGACTACCGATGCTGGCTTTACCTTTGCCCTGGACGAGTGGAACCTGTGGGACGATTCTGAGGCCTGGCGCGAAGCCACTACAGGTACCTTCGAAGAACGTCTGGAAAAAATGGCCGATCCGGCAATACGTGATGCGATCAGGAAAGACCCCCACAATAATTTGGCCACCGGCCCCGTTGAAGACATCGTGCTGGTGCGGCCCAATTCAGATGATTTTGCTGAATTCAAAGATCATAAAGTGGGCTTGATCGCAGAAAAAACCGGCAAAGATCCCCTCGATGCCATGCTCGACATTGCCGTGGCCACTAATCTCAAGGCCGAATTCTTCGGCATGCTGCCCAATGAGGGCAACCTGGAGTATATGCAGGAAATCATTGACGATCCTTTTATTACCTTCGGGGTGTCTGACGGTGGCGCTCACACACGCTTTCTTACCGCAGGCCGTTATCCCACAGAGGCCATCTCCAAATATGTCAGAGAGCACGAAATGATCTCGCTGGAGGATGTGCACTGGCGTCTAAGTGCGCTGCCGGCTTCGCTTGCAGGGTTTAATAACCGTGGTATTTTGCGGGAAGGCTCCCCCGCCGATATTGTCGTTTATGATTACGAAAATCTTGAAATACTCGACGGTGAGGTGGTTCACGACATGCCGGGTAACGAATGGCGCCGTATCCAGCGGGCCAAAGGTTATAACTACATATTGGTCAACGGTGAAGTCACCATCGATCACGATGAGGAAACTCATAATTATTCAGGGAAATTGCTCCGCCACGGCGATGGTTAATAGACGATTAACCTGGCTCAATAAAAAGCCGATTAATACAGTCGGCTTTTTAATTCCCCAATTTTTTGCGGTCACGACGCTAGCCTTTAATGATCGCCATTTGCTGCTGCAACAAGGCCGTCGGTAAATTATTTTCCAGGGTTATTCGATCAACCAGTTTGCCGTAGCGCTTGTTAATCTGCTCGGCTACCTGCAGGGGCTCACCCACCACGGCAAAGGTTTCGAGCATTTCATCACTGATCAGCTCGGGCATTTTGTCCCAGCCATTGTTTTTGGATAAATGATTGAGTTTGGGCTGTAGGTCCTGCCAGTCATGACATTCGAGCACCGGCTTGTAAGCGGGTGTTGAAGCATAAAATGAAATTCGGTAACGCACCTGGGCTTTAGCGGCTTCGAATTCTTCTTCATTTTGACCAGTAATGACAAAGGGCGGGAAAGAGACATCAAAGTCCGCTCGGCTTCTGCCCTTGTCCGCCAGGGTTTTATCGATACCGGGTAGAATCCGTTCTTCAATATATTTCTGGGTACCAAAAGTGTGAATAATAATGCCGTCGGCCACCTCGGCTGAGGTTTTAATCATCTTCGGCCCGACCGCCGCCATCACCACTTTAGGACGGCCGTACTCGGTATTTTTGGGACTAAAGTCCGGCGTCATCAAGGTGTGTTTATAACAA
>CALLDA010000011.1 GCA_937998635.1 uncultured Pseudomonadales bacterium | reverse complement strand
TATATTATGATAATATATTAATGTAATGCAGCGTCAGCTCGCGCGGGAATAAGCATGATGGAAGTAAAAACTTATTTTGATCAGGACACAGCCACCTTCTCTCATCTGGTCTGGGACGATAAGTCCATGCAGGCAGCGATTATCGATCCCGTTCTAAACTTTGATTTCGAAACGGGGCGGACATCTACCGAGGCCATTGAAATGGTCCTGGAGGATCTCAAGGCCCTCGATTTAACGCTGAGTTATATTCTCGAAACCCATGCCCATGCAGATCATCTATCGGCTTCGCCTTTTGTTAAAGAGCAATGTGGCGGCCAAACAGTCATCGGGGCAAAGATTCCAGCGGTTCAGGAGGTGTTTAAAACCATTTTTAACCTTGATGACCTTGCGGTCGACGGCAGTCAATTCGATCTACTATTGAACGAAGGTGACAGCCTGCCTCTGGGCGAACTAACTATTAAAGCTCTGGAGACTCCAGGCCACACGCCAGCCTGTTTGTCTTATCAGATCGATGATGCCATCTTCGTCGGTGACACTTTGTTTTCACCCGGTTATGGCACAGCCCGAGCGGATTTTCCCGGTGGCGATGCCAGCACACTGTATCAATCCATAGAGCGCTTGCTGGGTTTCCCCGATGACACGCGCCTGTTCCTTTGTCACGATTACCCCGAAGCCGGTGCGCCACCGGAGTCCGTCCATACCGTCATCGAGCATAAATTACGCAACATTCATTTGCAGGGACAGGGTATGGACGATTATGTAAAACTACGTAGCGATCGAGACGCACAACTGGAACTGCCACACCTTATAATACCGTCCATTCAGGTCAACATAAGAGCCGGTGCCTTTCCACCTCCCGAAAGCAACGGCGTTTCTTATTTAAAGACACCCCTTAATCAACTTTAGCTGGAGCAATCAATGCACCCCTTTATTTTAGCCACCCTCGGTGGCGGACTCATCGGCATTGCCGCTGTCATGATGATGGGACTCAAGGGCCGCATCAGCGGTGTTAGTGGCATTTTGACCGGTGCCTTTACCGAATCCGCTGACGAACGACTTTGGCGCTTACTGTTTGTTGTTGGCATTATTATTGGTGGAGCTATTCCGGTAGCGCTATCCGTGGATTTTAAGCCACCAGAGCCAGATGCCAGCGTTCTGGTGGTTATCATCGGTGGTTTGCTGGTGGGCCTTGGCACTGGCCTGGGTAGTGGCTGCACTAGCGGCCACGGCATTTGTGGTATTTCCCGCCTGTCACCGCGCTCGATTGTCGCCACCTGTACCTTTATGGCCGCCGGTTTTATTTGCGTCTATGTACTTCGTCATATCTTTGGAGTGTTGTGATATGAGTCATCAAAAAGCAGGCAAGCTGATTTCGGCCCTGGCATCCGGGATTGTCTTCGGTCTGGGTATGGCGGTCTCTGGCATGACCAATACAGATCGCATCCAGGGTTTCCTCGATATCGCTGGGCAATGGGATCCTACCCTGGCCTTTGTTATGGGCGGCGGGCTGCTGGTCACTTTTATCGGCTATAAATTCGTACTGAAAAACCCAGCACCACTCTTTGCCGATACTTTCGCCGTCCCGACCCGAAGCGATATCGATAAAGCCCTGTTAATTGGCGCAATTATGTTTGGTGCAGGCTGGGGGATAGTCGGTTACTGTCCCGGCCCCGCCATTGCCGGTTTAAGTTATGGGTATAGCTCTACGCTGCTTTTTGTGCCGGTTATGATCCTTGGTTTACTTCTCGCCAAACCCCTGGGTAAGCTTTTATAGCACCCTGCTAATAACAGCAGTCCGGCCAAGGGATTTGCCGGATTTAAACCAGATACACAGTTAAGCACGCAGCCAGTCCCAGCTATAGAACCCCCTCCCTTTCTAAAATATCCCACCTTTATCCTGCTCAGCTTGTCCCGATTACCACCCCCTGAAAATACTTACTCGATTAATTAAAACATTAGAAAATCTATTCCAACGCTTATAAGCCAATAGCTTTCGCAATATTTATTCCTCTATACTCAGAAGCCTGGAATACAAATATAACTATAAAGAGTGAGGCCAAGACCCGAACACTGCGGGCTATTCCCGCGCCAACTGACCCATTACTTACCCGACGCGGCGAAGCGCACACTGCTGGTTTCAGAAACAAAACGTCTCCAAAACTGCACAACCATCGCCCTCGGTAATTATAGTTTTCAGTAACCAACACTAACTAAGGATGACTTACCATGGCTAAAGATATTGTATTGCGCAATGTTCGACTGATAGACGGGATCGCGGATCAAGCCCGTAACAATGTTTCGATTGTGATTAGCGGTGATCGTATTAAAGCGATTACCACCGATGGCGGCCCCTCCGGCCCAGACGTCGAGGTCATCGACCTGGCGGGTAAGACTGTCATGCCCGGCCTGATAGATACCCATGTCCATGCAACATTGGTCGATGACATTGATCTTTCACTTTTTCTGGCTACTGGTGTAACCACGGCCAGAGATGTTGGTGGACGGCTAGACAAGGCGCTCACTTTGCGGGACCGTCTAAAAAAGGGAGAAGTACTAGGCCCACGATTATTCGTCTGTGGCCCAATAATGGACGGGGGTCAGAAAAGTTTCCCCAAAGGTGATTTTGCCGACATCCTGGATACCGTTCCTACGGTAGATGATGCCCCTGCCAAAATGCAAACACTGCTGGATGCAGGTGTTGATGGTATTAAATTATATTTTGCCATGACCCCAGATATTATGGGCGCCTGTATTCAGCACGTCGATAAACGAGTACCGGTTACTGGTCATATTGGCGCGACCACTGCGCTGGAGGCGACTGAGCTGGGCATCGATGGTCTTGAGCATATGTGGATTTCTCCGTACAACAATATTTGTCCGGTAGAAATGCGGTTTGGCCCCGAAATGTCAATGATGAGTTCCAAATTCTCAAAGGTCACCTTTGAAGGTTGGGAAAACGCAGACCTTCAAGGCCCGGGAGCCCAAACTTTGTTTGATGCGATGGCAGATAAACAGGTCAAGATGGGTACCACATTAGATTTGTTGTGGTTGGCCAATATCGGTCTGGAAGCCGCACTTCAAGACGAGGATCGGATATATATTACTGAATTCGCACTCAAGCATCAGCGCACCCTGGCCAAAGTCGTCAATGCCGGAGAAGAATGGGATATCCATACCGGTTTCCCACCGGGCAATGGTAAGCAGGCACTGGAGAAACAAAAAGAAGCAGTGCGGATTCTTCACGATAAAGGCGGCGTAATTGTAGGCGGTACCGACTGCTGTGGCATCGCCTACCCACCTCCCGGCTTTGCCCTGTGGCGGGAAGCTGAATTACTGGCCGATGCTATCGGCGATATGGCCGCCTTAAAAGCGATTACGACTTCTGCGGCCTCAGCTCTGCGTAAAGAAGATGAGCTGGGCAGTATCGCACCGGGTCGCTACGCGGACATCTTAGTGCTGGGTAAAGACCCATCGGCGGATGTGCGTAACTTACGTAGTCT
>CALLDA010000010.1 GCA_937998635.1 uncultured Pseudomonadales bacterium | reverse complement strand
CAGGTACCCTTGGCCACCAGAGACCCTGCATCCTTAACATTGAGCAAGGGATGGACGTGATAGCGGCCGGCAATTCGAGCACGGAGCACGGTCTTATACTCGTACACTTTACCCAATGGGAAGGCTGTCGAACGCATCATTGGCACACCGTTGACTTCGGAATGTAGCCGAATAAACGTCGGCCCCGGCACGCCAATGTTTAAAAATACCGTTTCATCGATATTGGGCATATGTTTGGGCCACCATTCAGAGGTAACAAACTTACCCGTTACGGTCACCAAATCGCCGACTTTGACATTTAATGGCGTCACCTGAGTATCGAACCAGTGCACCGTACGCATACGCATACTCGCCAACTGCGCCCGTTCACCGTGAGCCATGACATCCCCAGCTAACAGCATCAATGCAAGCACTGCCAAGAAGCTATGGAGCTGCAAACCTTTAAACCACGTCTTTCTCGCTACAATCTTTTTCATTTTTCTGTCTACTCCGACCTTAGTCTAAACGATGCGCTTAGCGTATTTATCCAGGCCATTAATCCATGAACCTGCGTATAAAAATATCGCATAAACTACGATCCCACACAGCCCAGCGAATACTGCGGTAAGCGGTGTCACCGAGCCACCAAAAGTCCGTAAGGTCGACTCCTCGATAATTCTCAAATATTCAGGGGTGGTGGTTCGAATATATTCATAGCCCATCAAATCAGCCACCGTCATAAGCGTGCCGTTAAACTCTACCGGCACCTTATAGGGTGCCATAAATGACCAGTTGAGCGGATAAACCAGGGCACCAAATAAGCCGCCGCCAATCATCGCCGAGACGATTAAACTGCGGGTCATTGCCAGGGTGCAATCCAGCAAAATAGCCAGCCCTATATAAGTAGAAGGAAAGGTAAAAGACATGGGAAAATTCGCGAACTCATAAAAGTTCAGGTAACGGCTCAACCACGACACCAGACATAACAGTGTCGTTACTGCGGTGGCAATGATCGGCAATCGTAAGCGATACCAGATACCGTAGGTAAACGCGCCACAAAATAGCAGCAAGGTAAACGGCGATATCAGTGGCCACCAACGACGATCACGCCAGTCAATCCAGTAATCCCAATCTCCAGCCGTCAGCGTGAACTGAATCTGAATACCGAGCGTAAGGAATGTAAAAAGAACGAGAATGAGAATCCCATCAAAGCGACGATACAGCTTCAACGCTTTGGGGTTATCGAGAGACTTAATATCCAGGAGCCGTCTCTTGGCTTCAATCTCTGTAATTTCTTCTGCTTGTGCTTGACTCATAGGGATGCCTCACCAGTACAAAGATGCTTACCTAAAGTATAGGTTGTTGTTTAAGGGGATGTCAGAAAAAAATATCCCCACAAGGTTGATGCTTGCGGGGATATTAATGTGGGGCCTGCCTTGCTCTTGCTTGACTCTTGCTTCAGCAGACCCTGGATAACTTAAGCTGAATGCTGGTTGTAGTCTTCAGCAGTGGTCTCAGCGATCAGGCGACCCATATTGGTGAACAACTGAACAGCCAGAGGTACCAGGAAGAACAGTGACCAGCCGAGAAATACGAAGCCCCAGTGGATAGGTGCCGCAAACAGTTCTTCAGCGTAGAAGAAAGTATGTCCCCATTCGTTAAAACCGTAGTTAGGCATAATCATCAGAATACCGACAACCACGGCCAGGAAAGGCAGGGATATTTTGTTCATATAGGCCGGTATACGAGTGTGGGTCCAAATAAAGGTCGGGATCAACATCGCAGTTAAAAACGGCAGTGCGAAGTAGAAAATAATAATGTGGGTGGGTGTGAAATCAGTATCCCGAATAGTCACCTGATGCCATGCGGCGTCAGATTCTACAGCGTTGGATGCAATCGCACCGGCCCATACACCCATCACGGTGAAGACACCGAGTAATTTCCAGTAGCGGCTTAGTTCCAGCTCCTTGCTGATGCTGCTGGCATCGGTCTCTCTGGTCATCCAGAAATACACCGATAAAATGACAGTAAACGAACCCATGAATATTATTTCGCCGTAAAGCAGTGGCATCCAGTAAGTCTGGAATTCTTCTGAATAGTAATCAGTACCGACGGTAAAGCCCATGGTATCCAGATAGATGCGTAAGGCCGCACCCACGGCAAGAGCAAACGCGCCAGCCGTGTAGGCAAAACGATTTCGCTTGAAGTGACCAGCGACCTTGCTGTCAGCGCCTGTTTCCAGAGTTGCTGTTTGTGTATTTGAGAGAGCCATTATTATCCCCTGAGTTGTTACGCTAAAATTGTACGTTAGTTCTGTTGAGCCAGTTAGGCCGTGTAAGTTTGGCCTAGCCAACCGTCTCTGCCTTTAAGTCAGGCATGTACAATACTCAAGTAATTCAGCACCATGCAGAGCAGAAGATGACAAGGGTATTGCAGAAAGTGACATACGAATGTCATAAATCCTGGGCTCCAGGCCATGCGTACTCAATCAGCGCAACAGATAAAACAACTCCCAGACAACATAACATCTTGTTATCAAAGGCATAATTTATGGATATTTACCATTACTGCCTGGATATTATGCTCGTAACTAGAAGTTAAGCACTCAGATATCTCATTACCAGCAAATTCCCTTTGCAAATCTTTTTCTCAGTGAAATTACCTTTGATGGCCTCAACCACACCAAAAAGCTTTTCAGGTATTCAGTCAAGCTCACAAACAGCTAAGACCAAATATATCATGACCTTAAACCTATAGGGCTTGTTTGAAATGTCAGTTCGGTTCATCATTCAAGCAATACAACAAGCAATCTGCATACAAGAATGGCGCTTAGATAAGTGCTTATGTGATATTACGCTCCGATGGATTCAGAACAATAAAATCGGCGTTTCACAATGCCACCATTTTCGTCGTCAGTTTGATATCAGCGGAAATTAATAATGACAACACTGCCTGACACCAGGGACGCTCTGACATTATCCAAACCTCTACAGTCGGTAGGGCCCGGTGGTTATTATGTTTCCTCCAGCTATGCCAACCTGGTGCTCCACACTCTGGGCGGCGGTGATGAAATAACAGACTGCTTTAAACGCCACGGTATCACTCTCGACTTGCTCGAAAACCCAACCGCAAAAATAGAATTTGAAGCGCTGCATGAAGCCGTTTTCGAACTAATAGAAAGACTCCATATAAAAGACGCTGGACTTTCTATCGGCACAAAAATTCATGTCTCCAGCCACGGCACCATCGGCATGGCTGTGATCAGTGCAACAACCGTTGGCCAGGCCATTAAGGATGCGGCCAAATACTATAAAACCGCAATAAATTTTTGCGATTTAAAAGTCTACCATGAAGAGGATTCGGTAATTCTTGAGATCGTCGAAACCTATGACAAGCCCGAGCTACGAGCCATCGTCGCCGAAGCCATGATGCTAACCCTGCAAAATGCTCTGGAATTTGTCAGTGGCAAAAAGCTCACTTGCAGCAAAGTAATTTTTGGTTATCCGCCACCGGATTACGCCGCCGACTACAATGATTATTTCTCTGGCGAAATCGAATTTTCTGGCACCCAGCACAAAATGATTTTGCCAAAACATGTTTTGGATATGCGCTGCATCACCGCCGACGAACATATCCATCGCCTCGCAGAAGAACAGTTGCAGCAAAAAATGCAGGAAATTCGCGACAACAACTTAACCGTCCAACACGTGCTCTACCTGATGCGCCGCACCCCTGCTGAGATGCCGACCCTGGATGATCTGGCCCAAATCTTTAACGTCTCGTCACGCACCATGATCCGACATTTTCAGGCCGAAGGAACCAATTACCGGGAATTGCGAGATCGCATCCATGCCGAATTGGCTACCGATGCACTGCGCAATACCGAAAACTCTGTGGAATCCATCGCTCTGGAACTCGGCTACCAGGACACCGCCAGCTTTAGGCGCGCCTTCAAGCGCTGGTGTGGTAAGTCGCCCTCCCAATACCGTAGCGAAGCCAGACAATAATCACACTCCAGAATACCGCGACTATCGCTAGCAAAGTCCAGCCAGGTAAAATGCGCCAGGTTTTTCTAAAGGAATCGAGCCCTTTCCCAGCTATTAATTAATCGACACCGCGCTCCCCAACGCGAGTAACTCACCACCTATCACACCACCTACGACGAGGATCCCCAATGTCTCAAGACTCCATTCAAATTTCCCTGGCCGGTAAAGTCGCCCTTATTACTGGCTCTGCCCGCGGCCTCGGCGCCGAAATTGCAAAAACGTTTTCCCGCGCCGGTGCCGCCATTATGATTACCGATATCCTCGAAGATCTCGGCAAAGCCACCGTCAAAGAAATCGAACAGACCGGCGGGCGGGCCGCCTTTTTACCACAGAATGTCACCAGTGAAGCTGACTGGGAAAGCGTCGTCGCCGACACAGTAGCAACCCTGGGTGGACTTGACATTGTCGTCAACAACGCCGGTATCGAAATCTGCGCGCTGGTAGAAAATACCGAACTGGAAGATTTTCAACGCATTCTGGACATCAACGTCAGCGGCGTATTCCTTGGCCTGAAACACGCTTGCAAGGCCATGAAACCCGGTGGGATTGCGGGTAAGGGTGGTTCGATTATTAACTTATCCTCAGTAGCAGGCCTGCGCGGCTTTTCTGGCTTAAGCGCCTATTGCGGCAGCAAGGGTGCCGTAAAGCTCTTAACTAAAGCTGCCGCCGTCGAATTCGGCCAACTTAAATACGGCATTCGCGTCAATTCCATACACCCTGGCCTGATCCCCACCGATATGGGTACT
>CALLDA010000009.1 GCA_937998635.1 uncultured Pseudomonadales bacterium | reverse complement strand
TATGATCCGAAAGCCTTTGTTTTGCAAGGTATCTGCCACATCAATACAGTAATCGGCCTGCTTATCGGTAATATTCAGGATCACCGCCTGTTCTGGTGCCAGCCAGGCCGGGAATGCACCTTCATATTGTTCGATCAAGATTCCGATAAAGCGCTCGAACGAACCCAGTACCGCTCGGTGTAACATAACCGGCACCTGACGAGAGCCATCTTCCGCAACATATTGAGCTCCGAGCCGCCCTGGCATCGAAAAATCAACCTGTATCGTGCCCAGCTGCCAAACTCGACCGATACAGTCTTTCAGTGAAAATTCGATTTTAGGCCCGTAAAACGCCCCTTCACCGGGCAATAATTCCCAGGGCAGTTGTCCCGCATCAAGCGCTTCAGCCAGGGCTTTTTCGGCTTTATCCCACTCCTCGTCGCTACCTACACGTTTCTCCGGACGGGTTGAAAGTCGATAAATAACTTCCTCAAAACCAAAGTCGGCGTAGATATCGTGTAAAAACCTGATAAAGGTTGCTACTTCGTCCTGAATTTGCTCTTCGGTACAAAAGATATGAGCATCGTCCTGAGTAAAACCGCGCACCCGCATAATGCCGTGCAGCGAACCCGATGGCTCATTACGGTGGCATGAGCCAAATTCTGCCAGGCGTAGGGGTAAATCCCGATAACTTTTCAAACCCTGATTGTAAACCTGGACATGACAGGGACAATTCATCGGCTTGACAGCAAAGTCTCGATCATCGATATGCAGCGCAAACATATCATCACCGAACTTATCAGCATGGCCGGAACGTTCCCACAGGGAAAAATCCACCAGCTGCGGGGTTTTTATTTCCTGGTAACCCCCTCGGCCTTGATGTTCACGCATATATTGTTCAATCTGGGTATAAACCGTCCAGCCACGAGGGTGCCAGAAGACCATTCCTGGGGCCTCTTCCTGAACGTGGAATAAATCGAGCTTTTTACCGATTTTGCGGTGGTCGCGCTTTTCGGCTTCTTCGAGACGATTGAGATAGGCTTTTAATTCCTTTTTATTGGCCCAGGCAGTACCGTAAATGCGCTGCAACATTTCGTTGTTAGCATCACCACGCCAGTAGGCACCAGCCACTTTAGTCAGTTTAAACGCCTTGATAGATCCGGTACTTGGCACATGGGGACCACGACACAGATCAGTAAAGCTCCCCTGATTGTATAGCGACAGGGGTTCATCACTCGGTATAGAGGCAATGATTTCAGCTTTATAGGCCTCGCCAATGTTCTTAAAATAGGCGACTGCCTCATCACGCTCCATCACTTGCCGGGACACCGAAGTATCGGCGCTTGCCAGCTCAGTCATTTTGTCTTCGATAGCGCTTAAGTCTTCGGGTGTGAAAGGTCGTTCAAAAGCAAAATCGTAGTAAAAGCCATCATCGATAACCGGCCCGATGGTTACCTGAGCCTGGGGAAATAATTCTTTCACCGCCTGGGCCAGCAAATGCGCACAGCTATGACGAATAATTTCTAATCCATCCTCGTCCCGCGCTGTGATAATCGCCAGATTAACATCTGTCTCGATCAACCAGGAGGTGTCACGCAGCTCATCGTCAACCTTTCCGGCTAACGCGGCCTTAGCCAGGCCAGGGCCGATATCGGCGGCAACATCATGGATAGTCAGGGCTTTATCGAAAGCTCTTACGCTTCCGTCCGGAAGAGTGATAACGGGCATGTCTTGATCCTGTTCAGTGGTGACCCCTACCAAAGGCCACTTGGTCAATATATTTAGCTATCTAGCAGATACAGAAGTATCCAGGAAAGTTTGGTAGGCACGAGTGGATTCGAACCACCGACCCCCACCATGTCAAGGTGGTGCTCTAACCAACTGAGCTACGTGCCTATATTTTTAAACCTACATCGCTAAAACCTACCCTGTTAGAATCCATATCGCTAATGGCATTACTAACAATGGTCGTACTATTGTGCTCCCATAACCTTGCTGGATAACTGACCACAGCGTCTTCAATAGACGGCCTGCTCAAGGGGCGCGTAATTTAGCAGTGAGTCCATTAATTTACAAGGCTTGACTCACATTCTAAACCAAAGAAAAACTCTTATATCCAGCTTGTGCTAAGCTCGCAGAACTCGTTTGAAACTATTATTAAGCGAGCCAATCTAAGTTAACCGACTTGCTTATATTCACAGACAAAACTGTTGTCCAGGACGTATTGATTTACGATTCGAGGTATCGGCTATGCGAGCATATTATTTACTTATACCGCTTTCCTGCGCGTTGGTAACTACAGACAACCAGGCAAATACGGTGATTTTTAAATCTACCGACCCAGCTGGTCGTGTCAGCTACAGCGACAAAGCGCCAGAAGATACACTCGACTATGAGCTTATTGAAATTACACCAGCCATTGAGAGTGATGACGACGAACTGGACAAGCGTCTGGATAGAATGGCCGCTACGACTAAACGCTTACAGGAAGACAGAAAACAACGGGAGCTAGCTGGGAAACCAGCACAACAGGAGAAAGATACTGTGGTGTACTACCCGGCAGCGAACCCCAGTCACTCGCACTATAGCCGTCGCAATAACCACCGCTATAGCAAACGCACTGGCTATCTCTATCAATACCCAGACTCTCAACACGATTCATATTCGTCGAACCACCGTCGACGAAGTCATTCAAGTAGTCTTAATCTTGGCTTTGGGGGGTCCCGATTTAATGGTTCCTTGCAGCTGAGAAACCGGCAGTCAGTACAGCGTCGGCAACTGCCCTATTCACCCCTCCTGAAACACCGACAGCGATATAACTAGCAGTCAAACCTAGGGCCGCCATTGCTTAAACTTAATATGGGCAGGTTGGCTCTGAACTTTACTTTTTAATAATTGCTCCGCCAGCCACTGAAACCACTCAGCCCAGGAGGGCTGTTGTTGCTCCTCTCGGATAGTCTCTAGCCAAACAGCCAGTTTGCGATACATCACACAGATCATTCCGCCTGCCAATTGCTCGACCAGAGCATAAGTTGCAATTCTCTCATGCACTAACACGCCCATGGTTTCAAAAATGGTGCAGAGTTGTACAGCGGCCTCTTCCCCCTCCGGCCCCAGGCTACGCAGTTGTTCTGCGCTCGCATTATCGGGCAAGGAACGAATCAAGGCCACGGCGCGGGAAAGCTCGGGGCTATAAAAAGTTTTCATCAACTCTGAGGCAATCACCTCAGTGCGCTGCTTACGGAATTCGGATAATTGATAAAGCCCAAAGATCATACCGCTGACAATAGTTAGCGCGCCGAGTATTTCAGCCATATTAGCCAGGTCAGAAAGCGACATAGTTGATCACCTGTTATCTGTTACTAACTACTTGTGACCTTGTACCTAAGGCCCATCGATGAAAACATTTATACCTTACTCAGCGATTCAAACCAGGGCAGAACCCTTTCTTCATTTATTTTATAGGGGTAGGCGTGGCCCCAGTCCGGCAACTCATCAAACTTAAGCTTATAGCCCAAATGCTCCAACAGGCCACAGGTACTTTGCACCGTTTTGATATGAAAAATATGATCATGCGCCCCATGAATTACATAAAAAGGCACATTGTGAGCGGCTTTTTTGCGCAACATCGGATCAGCAATCTGGCTTAGCTCCCCGGCAATGGGGGCAACACCGGTAAATAAGTCAGGGTATAAAAACGCGGCTAAATAGCTGTAAGTTCCACCGTCGGATAAACCGGTCAGGAATATTCGCTGGTGATCAATATTATATTCTCCGCAAACTTCCTCAATGCAGGCCTTAATAGATGCAGCATCCACCGGCGGCTCCAGTACCGACCAGGTGACATCCAGGGATTTTGGCGAAATAAGGATGTGGCCACTGCTTTTAGCCAGCCGCAACCAGGCCCACAGATAATCCTCGCCGCTGCCATAACCACCGTGCAAGGCGACGATGACGGGCCAGGCCTGATCGTGATCATAATTTTCGGGGACGTAGAGCGAATAACGAGCGTGCTCGCTGGTTTCGGGTTTGCGGATAATGCCCACCGCCTGCTCTGCTCTGGGAAATAAGGGATCAAGTTTGTCCTTATTTACTAGCGCATTTTCCGTAAACCAGAACGCTTCGAGAATGGGTAGTTCCATCCGGATCTGATACAACCGTTCAAGACCTTTGCCATAAAAGGTGCGGCTCTGTAAAAACGAGTTACTAAAAGTCGGCCCACCTCCGGCAAGGTAAGCATCGATGGCTTCGCCAAAGTAATTCAATGCCGTCGAAAATGTCAGATGCAGATCCGCACAGGGATCAGGTGGGATAAGCCCGGCGAACTCAACCGCGGCCCTGGAGAACAAATCACCGGCGGCGTCTTTTAGACGAGCCTGAGACTTAGCCACCGCTTTAAACTCCAATTCCTCGTTTTCATACTCAAAGGCTCGCAACCAGACCAGCAAGCCCTGCTGTAAATCATCCAGCTTATGTTGATATTCTTCCGGGATCATTGTCTTCACCACATCAATTGATTGTTCTGGAGCCGCACAAGAAGCCAAATACACACTGGCATTTGACTCCAATCCGCCATTTGACCCTCATCCGCTAAACTGTTTTGATCGCCCTGCTAATATTTTAGATGTTTCCCACCCATTCATTAAACAATACCACAGGATAATCAAATGGCAGAACTTGACGGAAAAGTCGCAGTCATCACTGGCGGCGCAAGCGGCATCGGTGAAGGCACCGTAAAGCGCTTTATTGAGGAAGGCGCACGGATCGTGATCGCCGATATGCAGGAGGAAAAAGGCCAGGCCCTGGCAGACTCCCTAAAAGGCTCAGCGGTTTACATCAAGACCGATGTCACCATCGAAGATCAGGTTAAAGCCGCTATAGACAGAGCAGGCAGCGAATGGGGCAGGCTCGATTGCGTATTCAACAATGCCGGTTTCGGCGGCGCGATTGGCCCCCTGGAAGACACCCCGGTTGAGGACTACGACATCACCATGAATGTCCTGGTCAAAGGCGTATTCCTCGGGATGAAACACGCCATCCCCGTGATGAAAAAACAGGGCGGCGGCAGCTTAATCAATACCGCCAGCGTTGCCGCGCTGATTTGCGGACACACGCCTCACCTCTATTCAGTAGCCAAAGCTGCGGTAGTGCATTTGACCAAATCAGTGGCCCTGGAAGTTGGTGAAAACAACATTCGGGTTAATGCCATCTGTCCCGGCTTTATCGAAACGCCACTATCAACCAATACCGTAGGCAAAGACGATAAAGCAGGTGCTATGGATTTAAAAATCATGCAGGCAATTCCTCGCACCGGTCAGCCCGACGACATTGCCCAGATGGCTTGCTGGTTAGCGGGGGATCGCTCTGGCTTTGTCACTGGTCAGGCGATTGCTGTCGATGGCGGTACTGCCGCCGGGATTCATTGGGCCAGACAGCCCAAGTATCAGAAGTCCTATCACCCGATTCGAGTGTATCGTCCCTCGTCAGCCAGTTAGTTTTATTGACTAAAAAAACGATGGCGTAAAAAAGCTCCAGAATACCGGAGCTTTTTTATTGTAAGTGCCGTTTAGTTCGACACAGTATTTGTATTAGTTTTATATTAGCTCTGCACTATTTAACACATTGCAAATACAGCGTAACTTATTGATTTAACTGGGGTGGCTGACGGGGCTCGAACCCGCGACAACAGGAATCACAATCCTGGACTCTACCAACTGAGCTACAGCCACCATTAACCTTTTTGATACGTAAATCTTTTAGCACAGATCTTTTAAAGACAGATCTTTTAATGCTTACTGAGCACTTATAGAGCCGCCAGCCTTACCTAACCTGGCGCGCCCGGCAGGATTCGAACCTGCGACCCACGGCTTAGAAGGCCGTTGCTCTATCCAGCTGAGCTACGGGCGCATAACCTTTTGTCTGACGACTTTACACCCACATGGTCATCTTAAATTAGTCGCAATCTGATCTTAAACTGGTCGGGGAAGAGGGATTCGAACCCCCGACATCCTGCTCCCAAAGCAGGCGCGCTACCAGACTGCGCTATTCCCCGAAATCTGCACTCGCACAGAAGGCGCGCATAATACCGCTCACCGGGTAAGGGGTCAATTTAAACAGGCCATTATCGGGCCACCCTGTTTATCATTTTTGCCTGTCGGCACAGCCCTCAATGAAAACAGTGCTTGATAGCCACATCTCCTCAGAACGACAGCTTCTAATGAAGCCAGCAGCGTGAGAAAATGCCGCGCTTCCCCACTCTCTGATCAACGGAACACTATGCCCAGTATCATTCTTGACGGTAAGACTCTGGCCCAACAAAGCGAAGCTGAATTTGCCCAGCGTGTCAGCAATTTAAAAGCCGAAAATCAGGACAGGCCGCCTATTCTGGCGACTATTCTGGTTGGCGCTGACCCCGCCTCTGCGACTTATGTACGCATGAAACAAAACGCCTGTAAACGAGTGGGAATGGACTCGGTAGCCGTTGAGTTGCCCACATCTACCACCACAGAGCAACTACTGGCGAAAATCAACGAGCTTAACGCCAACCCGGATTGCCATGGTATTTTGCTGCAACATCCGGTACCTGAACAAATTGATGAACGACTCTGCTTCGACGCGATTGAGCTACTCAAAGATGTCGATGGCGTCACCTGCCTGGGTTTTGGACGCATGGCCATGACAGAATCTGCCTACGGCTCAGCGACGCCTCAGGGCATCATGCGCTTACTGGCCGCCTACGATATCCCTCTCGAAGGCAAACATGCTGTGGTCGTGGGCCGCAGCCCTATTCTCGGCAAACCCATGGCGATGATGCTGCTCAACGAAAACGCCACAGTGACGATATGCCACTCTCGAACTCGCAATCTACCAGAGCTGGTGAAGCAAGCAGATATTGTGGTCGGTGCGGTGGGCAAACCAGAATTTATAAAAGGTGAATGGATCAAAGACGGCTCTGTGGTCGTCGATGCCGGATTCCACCCCGGCGGTCTTGGGGATATCGAATTATCAGCGGTCAGTGACAGAGCCAGCGCCTACACGCCCGTGCCCGGTGGCGTAGGGCCGATGACCATCAACACCTTGATCATGCAAACTTTGGAAGCTGCAGAAGCAGCGCAATCCAGTAACAATTAGTCGGACGATAACTAGTCGGCAGATCGTTAATCAAGCGATAATCAACCAAACAGCCATCAGGTATTAAACACGTGTTTAGTTATGTAGATAAAACCATTCGTGAACAACTGATTAAAAACCATCAGTTAGTCGACCTCGCCGATAATGGCACAGAAATCACTGGCGACAATACTCCTTATATATCCGTTTTAGGTCCGGTTACCATTCCTAGAGAAATTGATGGCGAGACCGTCGCCCTGGAATGGTATCCCTTCGTCAGGCGAGTTGAGCTGTCTCATGTCCTCGATGCTGCCAACGCGGTAAAAACCAGCGACAGCGATGCTTTTCGTGAGCTTCTACAGGCCAATATGTCCGTCAATTCAGTCTTTGCCCTGCCCGGCTTTCGCGAGCAGAAAAACCCTTTAGTAAGGGTTCATTCCTGCTGTTTAACGGGCGACATATTCGGCTCCATGCGCTGCGATTGCGGCCCTCAATTGTCGGCTGCCTTCCAACAAATGAAGGAAGCTGGCGGCGGCGCGGTGGTTTATATGTCAGGTCATGAAGGCCGAGGCATTGGCTTATGGGCCAAGGCGATTACTTATCTACTCCAGGATGCGGGTCAGGACACCTTCGAGGCTAACGTCTCGTTGGGCTTACCGGAAGATTCCAGGGATTTTTCCGATGCGGCGGTGATCTTGCGTTACCTGCTTTCTGAGCGGCCGGTGCGTTTGCTATCAAACAACCCGCACAAACGTGATCACCTCGAACAGGGTGGGCAAACTGTCTCCGATATCGTTCCCTTAGTGACCGGACTCAACGAATACAATATCCGCTATATCCGCTCCAAGCGCAGCAAGGGCCATACGCTTCCAGACGATATCTAAAGCCAGCTAGCGAGCAATTCCCCATGTCCCGAGAATGTCTCGTTGCCCATCGAGGCTATCAGAAGCTCTATCCCGAAAACACCCTGCTGGGCTACCAAAAAGCCATTGAGGCGGGTGCCTTATATTTCGAAACCGATATCCAGCTAAGTGCCGATTTGCAGCCCGTGCTCTACCACGAAGCCCGACTAAAACGGGTCAGCGGCATCAAGGGAAAGGTCAACGAACTTCCGCTAAAAGAACTCATTAAGCTACCCGCCCACGAACCCCGACGACTGGGTCAGACTTTCACCTCCGAAACCATCACCCCCCTCGCCGCTCTCGTACAACTACTGGGCAAGCACCCTGAAGTCAGGGCCTACATCGAGGTCAAACAAGAAGCGCTAGATTTTGCCGGTATAGAGGCTACCTACACCGCTATTGCTCAATGTCTATCACCCGCTGCCAGCCAATGCTGTTTGATGAGCTACCACTATGGCTTTATCAAATATGCCCGAGATAAAGGCTGGAAAGCCTGCGGTTTGGTGTTAAAAAAATGGCGTGATTTAAATAGTCCAATCGTCCAGTCAATCAAACCCGACACAATCTTTTGTAACTATAAAAAAATTCCCAAACAAGCCCAGCTCGATCAGCTACAGCTGGAAACTGTACTTTTCGAAATCACCGACGCAGAGCAAGCACGTTATTGGCTTGAGCGGGGGGCCTCCAAAATCGAGACTTTTGATATTGGGACAATGATAAAGGCTATGGCTGTGCAAACAGCTCAATGAGCCGTAGACTTACTCAAGGCCACAAATTAATTACAGAAATAGCAACATTATTATTCAGCTTGATAAAAAACTCAGCACTTATTGATGTCAGTCAATTCAAAAAAGCACCACGCTCATTATAGTAAGCCGACAATTTTTAGAGGGGTTTTACCATGACTGAGTCACTCACTGACAAGCAAGCCTGGACCAGAGTTGGCCTCACCATAGGCGGGGTATTTTTGGTCATGCTGGCAGCTATCGTTATATCCCTGATCATCGCTTAAGCCTCTAACTGTCAGACTTAAGCTACCGGCCTATAACTACAATTTTTAGCCGCCTGCCGGGTACCCGTCCATACGCCAAACTGGTTCAACATCCAGCCTAAGGCAAGTACCTCGGCAGGAATAAAGCAATTTTCCAGAGTTTAGTCGTGTCCCGAAGCACCACAATTTCAGTGTAATCCGTGGCTGTGTCCGCCATCAAAAAAACCAAATCCCTTACCCGCCGCACCCGCTCTGCCTAGCAAATCAGCGGTAGTGGCCGTTGAGCCTTCCGAGCAAACTTCTATTATCGTCGCCGCAACAAGGGTCATAAAAAGACCTGCCATCTACAAATAGTGCACTGGCGTGACACTGCAGGATAAATACTGGCCGATAAAATAAGCAGATAATCCAGCTTATTTTAGGGGTATCGCAGCCTGAAGGCTGTGCCGGCACGGCCTAAGCGCCAGGTTCTGGCTCGTGATAATGCAGGTTCTGGCTCATGACAATGATTGGCCACAAGCTCAATGCTTTCTAGATCATGTCGATGACTTATCGGAGGCATAGCTTGTAATGGTAAGAGGCCAGAAGGCCTGAGCATCAAACGCGCATTTCTTTTACTAAAATACATTCGCCTTAAGGCTTACTTCCTACTCTTGCTTCGTCCCTTTCGCTGCCGTTGGGGAGACATCTCCGCTAACAAAGTAAGGAATCGTTCAACCGACTCCAGCTCAAAACCGGCATGTAATTTGTCTTTTTCCGCTAGACCCTGAATACCCTCAAGAGTGAACCAGTCAACTTCCAGAATTTCGCTGGTATCGATACGACCCAGCTTGCCATTAAATAAGGTGCCGTAAATTTTGTGCTGATAGCCCTTGTAAGCCCAGTCCCCGACCTCATGAAGTTCATCGATGTCAGTTTCCAGTTCTTCGTAAATTTCTCTGCGGGCAGCCTGAACGGGTTGCTCGCCCCAATCTATCCGTCCACCTGGCAAGCCCCAAATGCCCCGGTTCACACCTTGAGCATTATTGTGTACGACCAGCAAAAACTCGTCGCTTGATTTTAGAATACACCTTGAAGTGCGATATTTATTGGTACTCATTTATTCCCTGTTAGGCTAATCTTTTTAAATCCTGATTCAGACAGTATCTTGATAAAGCATTCCTACATTGAGCTTCACCTGCTGATATTAGTTTCGGGCCTTATGCCGAGAAATTCAGAATTGACAGCTTGTCATTGTACGTTCAAAACCATCGAATATCATGTCACTGGGTTTTTATCATGCTGATAAGCAGATATTGCTTGAAGCGCCCATGTCGCAAGTTTAAGTTACGGATGAGGTACAGGCTTAATTCACAATTTGAAATTACCGACACCCGACAATCAGTTCATGAGCTTATCAACACGCTAATACAAAATATAGTAAGGGGAGCTTTAGTTTATTGAGACGACCAGATCTGTTCCAGGCCTCGCCCGACATTACCGCATGATCTCTGGTGTTAATAATATTTTCGTTTAGATAAATTCTTTTTTACTGTAGAAATATCTGTCCACCTTCAATGCTACTTAAAGATCTGACAGTGCCAACAACTTGCGCTCGGTGATAGCCCGCATTGCGTAAATCTTGAAGGCAACTATCGACATCGTCCATTGGCACACTGGCCAATAAACCACCTGATGTTTGCGGGTCGAACAGCAGAGGGCAAATCGGGTCTTTGCTCCAACGTTCAATATCCGCAATGCTTCGCCGCACCCGAATATTCTGTACTTGAAGACTGCTGCTAATGCCCTGTTTAAAGCATTCGAGTGCACCATCCAGTGTCGGCAATTGATTCAGCGTAAGTGTTGCTCCGAGACCCGAGGGTTTTAGCATCTCTATCAGATGGCCCAGTAAACCAAAACCGGTAATATCGGTACAGGCACTGGCGTTGTACTTATAAAAAATAGCCCCAGCCGCGCGGTTGGATTGCAGCATGGCCTCTATAGCTTCCGCTATCCAGACGCCTTTGGCCTGCAATTGGGCATGAGCAGCAAACAATGCGCCGGTGCCAAGCGCCTGGGTAAGAATTAAACGGTGGCCTAATTGCGGTTGAGTTTTTTGTAATAATTGCTCCTCAGAGCAAATGCCATTAACCGTAAAGCCAAGGCTTAATTCCGCACCTTCGCTGGTATGCCCCCCTATCAAGGCACAGGCATTTTGGTTCAGCACATCAAGTGCACCGCTCATCACCTGTAATAAATCTCGCTCAACAATGGCTTCACCGGCATAGGGCAAGGTAGCAATCGCCAGCGCGCTGTGCGGGGTGGCATTCATAGCGAATACATCACTCAGCGCGTGTTGGGCGGAAATTTGTCCAAGCACATAAGGGTCATCAAGCAGGGCACGAAAAACATCGACACTCTGCACCAGAAGTTGCTCAGGGGGAATCCGTACTGCGCTGGCATCATCCGGTGCGTGCAAGCCCAACACCACATCCTTAGAAGTTACGGGCTCCAGACTTTTCATCACCCTGTTTAATATCAATGCTCCGACTTTGGCGCCGCAGCCACCGCAGCGCATTGAGACACTGGGGCTATCTTCATTGTGATATGCGCTGCTAATAGCTTCCGATACCAAATCGGCACCCGGCATTGTTGGCAGGACAGATAATTGGCTAAGCATCCCCATAAATTTTTGATCGATCCGGTTTTTCCAACGCCACACCCAGCGACCACCAAAACTGGGAAAGACACTGCCAGGCCGACAGCCTAAAGCATAGCGTTCACCACAGGCTAACAAGCTTAGGAAGGTAGTCTGTGGACGGAAAGCTTTAAGCGTCTTTTTTAGCAGTGCGTGACGTAAATTCTTAAACAGAACAGGCCCCTGACGAACAGCAAAAACGCCCGCCCGTGGGCGATCAATGTTTTGTTGTTGGGCTATATCCCCGGCAGCAAAAACAAAATCGTGACTACTCGACTGCAAATATTGGTTAACAACAATAAAACCTTGCTCATCAAGCTCCAGATCTGTTTGCCTGAGCCAGGGCGCAGCG
>CALLDA010000008.1 GCA_937998635.1 uncultured Pseudomonadales bacterium | reverse complement strand
GGTGCCAGTTATCGATTATTGCCAGCGGCATGGAGTGGGCGTGTTGATTAAAAAAGCCCTGGCCAGCGGCCACCTTGCTGGGGCTGGGCTATCTGAGGAAAAACATAGCGATCAACATCGCACACAACAAAATCGCGCTCTTGATAGCCTGGCCATGATCACTGCTCATCCCGGCGTCAGCTCTGCCATTGTCGGCACGATCAATCCCGAACACCTATTAGCCAATATCAATAGCGTCGGCGCCACATCATAAAAAACAAGGCCGCCATAACCCACTAATCGCCTTGAATTTTTTCCACTATTGCCGTGGTCGAGCAGTCATCGAGAAAATCCAGGGCTCTCACTTCGCCACCGTAGCCTTCAACGATCTCCCAACCGACCACTTCTTCTTTACCATAGTCACCACCTTTAACCAGAATATCCGGCTTGATCAATTCCAGTAATCGCTCGGGCGTGTCGTCGGCAAAACACAGCACCCAATCCACTGCTTCCAGACCGGCCAGCACAGCCATGCGCCTGTTCTCCGGGTTGATCGGCCGACCGGCACCTTTGAGTTTCTTAACGGATTCATCGGCATTAACAGCCACAATCAGCCGATCGCCCAACTTGCGGGCCTGCTCCAGATAACCCACATGCCCGGCATGAAGAATATCGAAGCAGCCGTTAGTAAAAACGATGCGCTCGCCCTGAGCTCGGGCATCGGCAACATCAACCAACAGTTGTTCGTCATTGACCACGCCCCGCTCGGAACCCCGCTCCAAAAAAACCGCACGACGTAATTCTGGACCACTGATGGTCGCAGTACCGAGTTTACCGACCACAATACCCGCCGCGAGATTGGCCAGGGTCATGGCGTCGGGCAAGGTTTCTCCAGCAGCCAGAGCGCTGGCCAATACCGCAATCACGGTATCCCCCGCGCCCGTGACGTCAAACACCTCCCTGGCTCGGGCAGGTAAATGCAGAGCAGGATGATCGCTGCGCAACAGGGTCATTCCTTGTTCACCTCGGGTGATAAGCAAGGCTTCAAGATGCACATCCTTGAGTAACTCCAGACCTTTGCTGACCAGCTCACGCTCGTTGGCACAAACACCCACCACCGCCTCAAACTCGCCCATATTTGGCGTCAATAAAGTCGCACCGGCATAGCGAGTAAAGTCATCGCCTTTCGGATCGACCAATATTCTGATACCGTTTTTCCTGGCTTCAGCTATTAAAGTCTGCGGCTCCCGCAGGACGCCTTTGGCATAATCTGATAACACCAGTACCGAAGCCTTTGGCAGCAAAGCCAGGGCCTTAGCTAAAATCTGATCGGTATCATCGCTGTTGAAAGATTCCTCAAAATCCAGCCTGAGCAGTTGCTGATGACGGCTGATAACCCGCAATTTGGTGATAGTGGGTTTATCCAGAGACTCCTGAAAATCGGTATGAATACCCGCCGAATGTAGCCGCTCAGAGAGGGATTGTGCCGCCTCGTCCCGACCCACGACACCGACCAGTGACGCCCCGGCGCCCAGCGACGCGATATTTAACGCCACGTTACAGGCACCCCCGACCCGATCTTCCAGTTGCTCCACTTTGACTACCGGTACCGGTGCTTCTGGGGATATTCTCGCAGTATCGCCATGCCAGTAACGGTCGAGCATCAGATCACCCACCACGACCACATGGGCGCTATCGAAACGTGGATTTATACCCTTCAATCAAATTCTCCTAATCAAAGCTGTTCGAATAAAAGCTGTGCTAATAAATTGCGTCCGGCATACTCATCAATCGGCAAGCTCGCCAAATAAGTGCAATACGGCGCTAATTTAGCCCTTCGTTTACTGGACTATCCTGGCCCTCGTCTAATAGTGAGGTCGAATAGTGAGGTCAGGCTAGCCCATACTTGATCAACACCGAGAGCCTTCATGCACTGAGCTTCATCACCTCGGTAATCCCCCACCGCGCAATATCGTTTATAACAGGGTGCGCAGCCATAATCTTCGACTTCAAGATGTACTGATTTGCTCCCCGTCGCGCCGATTAAACCCGGGTCGGTTGCGCCATAAAGCGTCACCGTCGGCACATCAAGAGCGGCACTGACATGGGCCATGCCGGTATCGACACACACGGCTCCGGCGCTGCCGCGTAAGACCACGGCAAGGTCGGTCAGCGACAGTCTCGATAAAACTTGAGCATGGGCCTGACCTTTAGCCAATGCCTGGGCCTGGACTCGCTCAGCCTCAGAACCCCAGGGCAATAACACCTGGTAGCCCTGCTCACCGGCTTTCTTGATGAGTCGTTGCCAATGGCCATCATGCCAGCGCTTATTGGGCCAACTGGCATTTTGCACAACAACCAGATAAGGCTGCTCCGGTAACTGCATACTCGGCTCTGGCCAGGTGACGTCGGCCAGCCCAAAATCGGGCGGGCTGTTGGGCAGTGGGTAATCCAGTACGCCGGCAAATAACTGCCGCCAGCGATCTATCGCCAGTTGATCTTTGGCGATGGCATAGCACCGCCCATAAACCAGATGTGCGCCCCACTCCCGGGCCGAAGCGCCGTCGGGGCCGTGTTTTTTACCTTTGCTTAGAGCGGTGACCACCGCGCTTTTCAAGTTGGTTTGAGCATCGATCACCGCATCGTAAGTTTGCGACCTGAGTTCACTAACGAAGGCTCTGAACTCTTTATTGCGCCAGGACAACAGTCCGTCACCCCGCCAACGACGGTGGGCAGTATGCAAAGTGTGAGTCACCGCCGGATGCCAGCTGGGAATTTCGGCAAAGGATTCGTCTACCACCCAGTGAAATTCAATATCAGGCAGAGCCCGCCTGGCGTCTGTGAGTGCAGGCAGAGCCTGAACCAGATCGCCCATTGAGGTGAGTTTGACAATTAAGACACGCATTCAGAATGACTCGGACTGATTGAGCGAGAAACCATGCGCGATAACAATCGCACAGAAAGAAACTGTCCGGGAAAAGCTTACGCACAATGAGATCAAGTCGTCGTGCGCCCAGATCGATTAGCCAATTTTTTTATCCGCGCACTGAGTCGATGGAAAAACTGATGTTTATTCTTCGCACCATCGCCGATCAGATAGTTCATCTGGATAGATTGACGTTTACCCTCAACCGGCGTGTGACCGTGCCAGCAATTGTCGGTAACACGAAAAATCATCATGGTGCCGGCCAGCGGCGAGATCTCCTCAACATAGTCATTGATATCAGCGCCATTGCGCAAGACCCGCAGACAACCACCCGCCTGATCCCATGTTTCATTGAGATAAACCAATACCGTAATCACTTTAGTTTTTGAGTCGGTGTGGATGCGGCCATCTTTCTCCCGCATGACACCGCGCAGAGTTGTCATGGTGGGGAAACCATCCAGGGACAGCCCAAATTTGCTGGCCACTGTCTGGCGAAATTCGTCACCTTCGAGGGCTTCCATTAGCGCCTGATAAGCCGGGCCGCCCGACACCGCTTCAACGGGGATGCTGCCGGGGCTGTCGATTTCTGGAAAGTCTTTGAGCACCGCACTCAGCTGAGTCGACTCAATAAAATCAGTGACCAGTGTGTACGGGTAGGGGTCTGTCCGCAAGGTAGCATTGCGTAAAGCCTCTAGCTGTAACATGGGCGACACCTGTTATTAGTCGGGTATTGAGGGGTCAGCCACATCACTATGCCTAATTCAATCATGGCTAAACTCGTCCATCTCTAAACTTGGTAATAGTCTTTGTACCAGTCGACAAAGCGCTTGATCCCGTCCCGCACATCGGTGGTGGGTTTATAGCCGACATCTTCTACCAGTGCCTCCACATTAGCGAAGGTATCGGGCACATCACCGGGTTGCAAAGGCAGCAGGTTTTTCTCCGCTTTAATACCCAGAGCTTGTTCGATAGCCGCAATATAATCCACCAGATCGACCGGGTTATTATTGCCTATATTGTATACCCGCCAGGGCGCTGCGCTGGTTCCGGGGTCGGGACATTTACCGTCCCAGTTCAAGTTGGGCTGGGCGGTCGCATCCAGGGTGCGGATCACACCTTCGACGATGTCATCGATATAGGTGAAATCACGCTTATGCTTACCATAGTTAAAAACATTAATAGGCTCGCCAGCCAGGATCGCACGGGTAAACAAAAACAGTGCCATATCCGGCCTGCCCCAGGGGCCATAAACCGTAAAAAAGCGTAAACCTGTCGTCGGCAAAGCGTAAAGATGGCTGTAGGTGTGGGCCATTAGCTCATTGGCTTTTTTACTCGCAGCATACAGTGACAGGGGATGGTCAACATTGTCATGCACCGAAAACGGCAGACTTTCGTTAGCGCCATAAACCGAACTGGAGGACGCATAAGTCAACTGTGCGATGTCATTATGACGGCAGCCCTCAAGGATATTCATAAAGCCGACAATATTACTATCGATATAGGCATGGGGGTTTTCGATGGAATAGCGGACGCCAGCCTGAGCGGCCAGGTGAACCACCCGATCAAATTTTTCGTCGCCAAATAATTGTTCTATATTGCCGCGATCGGCGATATCCATTTTCACAAATGAAAACTGGCCTGCTCCGGGTTCGTTGCCAGCACTTTCGACACGGTGCAGGCGAGTCTCCTTCAGAGACACATCATAATAATCGTTAAGGTTATCTAGCCCGACGACTTCGTCGCCCCGAGCCAGAAGACGCAGGGCTACGTGGGAGCCGATAAAACCTGCCGCGCCTGTTACC
>CALLDA010000007.1 GCA_937998635.1 uncultured Pseudomonadales bacterium | reverse complement strand
GGTATATCTTCATTAAGCACTGCAAGTAGTTTGGCTATGTCGTTAAATAACAGCAAAAAATTACCAAACATATTGATGCACGCCAGTGACTCAAGCTTGTTCAATGCTTTGTCATTGCAGAGTGAAATTAAAACCAAACTGCTGTGTGTAAAAGAGCCTGACAAGTTGTATGACTTTCTGCCAGAAAATATGGGCGCTGTGTTGTTACTGGATTTGTCACTTTACGGTGGTGATCCTGCGCACCCTGCGGTGGCCGCCATTTTAAAAAAAGCTTTTGGCCAAAAAATTATTGTAGTGACTGAGAAAAACGATGAAGCCTTTCTCTACAGCCTGTTTGAACAAGGCGCGCGCGGGTTTTGTTCGCCGACACTGGCACCTGATCTCTTGCTGAAAGCGGTTCGGGTAGTGGGCGACGGAGAGCTGTGGATCAGTCGTAAGCTCACGGCTTATTGCATCGGGCGTCTGCATCTCGACTCCTTGGCGGCTAATGCTACAAGCGGAGCCAACGCCGCGCAGCAACTGGAGAAAGGGGCATTAACGGGGCGGGAACTCGAAATCGCCCTTTGCGTTGCCCAGGGTAAGTGCGACAAAGTGGTGGGCTGTGAACTGAAAATATCACCCCATACCGTTAAAAACCACCTGCGTAATATCTATAAAAAAATGAATGTTTCAGATCGCTTTCAGTTGGCACTGATTTGCCACGGTATCGATCTGGCCGCTGAGCAAGATCGACGTCGCTTAAGCAATGGACGTCGCTTAACAGATCTACGCTATTCGCAGGTGTCCCGATAATAGTTGAATTGTGTTGTTTTAAAGGAGCTTTTTAACAGGGATGTTTTTAGCGAGCCTTTTTTTACTCGCCTATTTTATTTAGCTGAGTTTGTTTTCGGCTTTATTTATTGTGACTATAGCCGGAAAGCATTGGCCGCACGAGATCAGGGTCATATATGATCCGCCCCGTATTGCTCTCATTGCTCTACCAGGTCGGATCTATATTGGCACTGCCTACAATAAGTTTTAAACGTCAGGGGCATGCCCCTTTCTCAAAGCCTGTCACATTTTTATCTGAGCATGCAGTGCAATCGGATGCATAGGTTTTGCGAATGCCATTTTTTGTTGCGCCACAGACCGGGTCGTAGATCATGGTACACATTTGCGGTCGTGGCTCTTCGCATTCCATCATGGAGAGTACTGTTGGCTCCATCACGGCTGGTTGGTACTCCGGAGTTGTGCAGGCACTCAGACAAATCAAAGCGAAAATAAAACTACAACGTAACATGTTGTTCTCCCCCAGAAACTCGCTCGATAATACTGCCAGGCGATCCTGGCAACAACACTGACTTCCTCTTAATACCCACTTCCAGTTAGAATACCCGCCGCTTTTGCTTCGCGCTCCAGTAGTGTTATTAGCCAGACCGTTTTACTAAACGTCTCCAATTTACAGAGTCTTTTACCATCGGTAGTTATCGTTATCAAGAGATGGCAGATTATTGCGGCTTTCGTTTTACGACAATGGCGAAGATTGTAAGACAGGCACGAACTTGGAAGAAGAAGTGAGCTTTGCGAGAGTGGTTTGCCGGGTATTGATTCTAGACCTGGCCCTCATGTCGCGCTCCTGTAGCAACCCTCCAGTCGCAAACTGTATCGCGTAGACGTAATCAGCTGCTATGGTTTTCTCTGTTGGCTCAATTGGTCCGCCAGGTTCTGTTTATGTTCCATGAAATACCGCAAAAGCCGTTACACATTGGCGTTTTTTATAGTGTTACGCACCTTCAATTCCCCAACTTTTCAGGTGTTTTAGCAACAATAATTATCAATTGCATTATTATTGTTTATTGTTATTGAACAACATACAGTCCATTTCGACGACTGATAAATTGTCCTTCCTGCTTATAGGGTAAAGTCCGGTAACAATAAATCCTTGCTCTTCGTAGTTTTTCAGTGCATCCAAATAATGCGGCATGCCAGAGTATATGGGAATCAGAGAGATTTCAGATAACATGCAAATAATATGTTTTAAAGTGTTAAATGATCCTTTAAAAACATTGAGGTCGTAGCCTTGTGTATCCATCTTCAAAAAAATGCGCTTGTTATCTAAATCGGCTATTTGTTCTTCCAAAAAGGTATCAATGGTGCTGACTTGGATGGTCTCCTTTCGCAAGGTTTCTATCTTTTTATATTTCTCTTTACCAAAATTATTTGGATTGAGTAAAGAGGATAAATCCGACGATTCCGCAACATTGATGGTCTGATTGCCGCACTCATCGCCCATAGCGAGCTGATACGCAAACCACCTTTTATCTGTCTGGCTAGCTCCTTCTAGCCGTCCAAAGGTTGCGCCTACGGGTTCAAATGAATGTATTTCCCCCCGGTAGCCCTCTTGTCTTAATACTTTTCCAAACTGCCCCTGGTTGGCGCCAACATCTAGTACAAGATCAATATTATGGGCATTGATTAAATTTATGATATGGGCATTAGATGTTGGGTGCTTCCTGAGTTTGATGAGTTCATAACCGAACAGCCGAGCTATTTTTCTATGCAACTTCATGAATGAATATCTCGATAGTGGGAAATGATGGGAATAAACAGTAAGGAAAGACCAGGCCAGGTTAAACTGACGAGGTTCAGTACTCGTCAAGACCTTCTAAAGCCTTCTAAGGTCTTCAGCAGACTTCTTTCCAGGCCGACCTCGTTGATCCAGACCAACCTTGGTTCGAAGTCTGCGTTCAATTTATTCCAGGATGCAGTCACTGGCCAAAGGCATACCGTTTGTCAGGTCTTACAAGTATCGACAAGTGTAGCATCCTCCAAAGGTACTCTGAACAAGCTTTTGTAGGCGGCCAATCTTTACGTTCTAGACTGGTCCAGTTCGAGATAAAAGGCGTGAGGTGCCAAGGTTTCATTGTGTATGCCCTGCTCGCAATCGTGATCACTAACCCACCGATAGTGCCCTTGGGAGCACGCCATGTTGGTTCTCGCCGGATTTAGCTCTATATAACGCACGCACGTCGGCAAAATTTCATTATCATTGATGGGGGGCTTTGTATTCTCCGTTCGAGACACTATCATCTGCTCTATAAGTGTGGCCGATATAAGGAATATAGCCCCTGCCGACACATTGCATTGCCCGGTCAAGCCCACTTTGTCGTCTCGTGTCGACAGAAAGTGTGCGTGGTTGGATGCATAGCAAGTCTGGACTCCCGCCAAGCCCTCTTTCTCTCAACACGCACTTCCAGTTAGAATACCTACTGCTACGGCTTAACGCCTTACGAGTGTTATTGACCTGACAAACGTACTACATGTCTCTAACTTATAACTACACATCTGAATCAGAATTTTGACGCTAAGCTATGATAACAATCGACTCCGCCAGTTTGGTAGGCAAAGGTTTACACCGAGAATGCTACACACATCCCGACGATGTAAATCTATGTATTAAAGTGGCAATTAACGAAAATGTAAAAGAAACCAAGCGGGAGAAAAAATATTACGAATTCCTGAAAAACAAACAGATACCCTGGGATATGCTGCCTAGATTTTACGGTAATATTGAAACGAATATTGGTCAGGGAGCCGTCTTTGACATGATAAGAGATCATGATGGGTCTGTCGCAAAAACCCTCGAATACTATCTGGTATCCGACGTCGAGACTGAGAAAAACTGTGGTGGTTTATCTGAGTCCTTTCCCCTCCTTAAAAATTACCTGCTCGACCATGAAATAATTACCATGACAATAAAACCAAAAAATATTCTGTACCAAAGGCTTTCTGACGAACATGGAAAGCTGGTTATTGTTGATAATATTGGCAACTCAGATTTTTTTCCTATAGCGAATTACAGTAAGTGCTTTGGACGAAAGAAAATACTAAGGAAATGGCGTCGCTTTGAAGCGGCTTTATTAAGTTCTTATCCTGATAGTAAGGTGTTAGCACCAATTCGCCCTCATTAATTATAACGATATCGTTAAAGTCGCTTTATAAAATATATTCTCCAGTAGGATTTATCATTATTTGGATTGAACTAAAGGAGGACCTTCGTCGAAAACCTGATACCAGGCTTTATCGGAAAGTTGGCATAGCGGTGGTCAGCTCCAAGTGTTTCCCTTGACAATAAAACTAAGATTCAACGCACAATGGCATAGCTTGATTGCGCTGGGTTAGCGCTTGATGAATTTTCCAGCGCGCAATCGGGACAACCAAAAACGCTTTTTAAAGCGTCCACCGATAGGCATTTGATGTTGGTTTTCCGAAGACAACCGGCGGTATTGTTTTACGTATTCTTCAAATTGGTCACTGTGATAAAGCGCTGCCAGGTATTCCTGGTTTTCCATGCAACAGAGTTGATTTAGCTGCGCGTCATCGAGTCGGTTCCGAACACTCTTATTGTCAATCAAGGTCTCTGAGAATCGCGGGTATTGTGCAATTATTTTTTCGTAAGCGCGGCGAGCCGATCCTTCGCTGGCCTGCATTATGTTGACAACTTCCTTCACTAACTTAACTGGATGGCTGCATAACAGGCGGATGAAAAGGTTCACATCCTCCATATTTGTTAGTTGTTCGGTATACATGCCAGAATCCAAAAAGTCCTGCCTGGATAGCAGATAAGCATTGTTATGCAACAGTCCGGGCTTCTCCAGGTAGTCTTCCACTGTGTAGGAGTGACTATCAAGTGGAGAAAACTTCTCTAATGCTACTTGACTCGTTTCGCCTGGTCTCCGGGTCACTCCGTAAACGACTCCGGTAAAGCCAGCGGTAAACTCAGCCATCCGGGCAGCGATTGAGTTTGGTGTCAACAAGTCATCCGAATCTAAAAAGCATACGTATTCGCCATTGGCGGCCATAGCACCACGATTTCTTGAAAATGATTTTTCTTTATTGGGTGAGTTTTTAATATAGACAAGTTTGTCACCAAAGCGTTGCCTGATTCCCACCTCTGTTCCATCCGTGGAGAAATCATCCACCACCACGCATTCAATCGAAGGCCAGGTTTGTGATAAAACTGATTCAATTGCCTCACATAGTTTCGGCCACCGATTGTGGGTGGGTATGATGACGCTAATCAGGGCGTGTTTAGTCACGCGTTGGAACCTTGTTGTGCACGAATATAGATTCGGGCAAATGCCGTTGACATTTATGCTGACCTTATTTTCTTAGTTCGTGCGGTTTTATTAGAGGTCCCTTCATTGCGTTCCCGATTGTACGTCTATCTTCGAAAGCAATAAGGATCCCCAGATAAAGAGATTTGGTGGCGCATATTTTCCAGGAGCGCTCGCACTTGTGTTGTTCAACAGTCCACAGAGGATCAGTGAACAGTAGTAGAGACAGCTCCTAATTAGCTCTGTCTGCGAGAAGACTGTGTGCGTTATTTCCTGGCAGCGCTTTTGCCCTGAATTCTAGCACGGCGTAAGCTTGTTGTATTCTCTCTCGCTTGTATTTGAGAGCAAGAGCCCGTTGGCAATAAGAACTCTGATAAAAAAAATCAGGTCTGAACTAGGCCCGGATTGGTAGTGGCTCCTGATAGTGTCCCTTCCTCTTAATACCCACTTCCAGTTAGAATACCCGCCGCTATGGCTTCTCGCTCCAGTAGTGTTATTAGCCAGACCGTTTTGCTAGACGCCTCCAATTTACAGAGTCTCATCCACATCAGGATTGACTCATTTCTAACGCAGGAAAGATTATGGTAGGAATTACAGCTTACGGGGCTTATTTGCCCCGCTTGCGATTACAGAAAAAGGTTATCGCCGATGCTAATGGCTGGTTTGACTCGGGCCTGATTGGTCTGGGTAAAGGCGAAAAAGCCATGTGTAACTGGGACGAAGATGCCATCACCATGGCCACCGAAGCCTATGCGGATTGTATGGGTCGCGAAACCGGGCAGGCACCAGCCGCACTGTTTTTGGCTTCCACCACCTTGCCCTTTGCCGATCGTCAGCATTCGGTGATTGTTGCTGAAGCGCTGAATTTAGAAACGGCAGATTTGCGCACCATGGATGTCACGTCCTCTCAGCGTGCTAGTACCTCGGCCTTGTTGTCGGCGCTGGATATTGCTGGGGCGGGTAAGGGCGAAGCGGTGGTGGTAGCAGCTGAGCATCGTCTTACCAGGTGTGCTTCCCGAGAGGAAATGTTATTCGGTGATGGTGCTGCGGCGGTCTCTGTGGGTGCCGAGAACGTTATCGCTGAGTTGGTCTGTAGCTTTACTCAAGCCACGGATATGATCGATCACTACCGAGCCGAGGGCGAAGATTTTGATTACGGTTGGGAAGAGCGCTGGGTGCGCGATGTCGGCTATATGGGTATTTTGCGCCGCGCCGTTGAAAGTCTGTTAAGCAAGACTGAGGTCGATGCCGCTGACATCAAACATTTTATTCTGCCCACCGACCAGGCCCGGGCGCCAGCCATGGTGGCCAAACGCCTGGGTATTGCTGACTCGGCAGTGGCGGATAATTTATTGCAATCCGTGGGTTCTACCGGCGCGGCCCAGCCTTTGTTATTACTGACTCATCGTCTTGAGCAAGCCGAGCCCGGTGATCTGATTTTGTTAACGGGTTTTGGTCAGGGTTGCGATACTTTGTTGTTCCGCACTACTGATGCTATTGCCAACAAAAAACCGCTGTCTGGTGTGTCCGGTCATTTGGCTCGCGGTGTGGCAGAAGAGAACTACAATAAATATCAGTCCTTTAATGATTTGCTCGATAAGGAACTGGGTAAGCGAGCTGATACCGATAAAACCGCCTTCCTATCGGCGATGTATCGAAACCGGGGCCTGGTGAACAGTTTTGTGGGTGGCAAGTGCAGTGCCTGCGACACGGTGCAGATGCCCAAGCACAATTATTGTGTTAATCCTGAGTGTGGAGCTTTCCAGACTCAGGAAGACCATCCCATGTCTGGTGTTAAAGGCCGGGTGGCGACCTGGACGGCGGATCGTCTGACCTTTGACTTTAATCCACCGGCTTATTTTGGTCTGGTGAAGTTTGAGGGCGGTGGCCGTATTATGATGGATATGACCGAGGTTGATCCGGACAACTTTGATATAGGCACCGAAGTGTCGGTGCATTTTCGTATCAAGCAAATTGATAGCCAACGGGGCTTCCGTAAATATTTCTGGAAAGCCGTACCCGCTGCATAACTGAGCCTGGTTTAAATATCTGGTCTTAGCTTAGATAGTTAAAAGTACTAAATTTAGATAGCCAGATTTATAAGCAAATAGAAACAAATAGAAATAAATAAAACAACAAGCAAGCTAGCTGATGTAAATAAGTCATCACGAGGAGTCATTAAAATGGCCAGAGGAATCAAAGATAAAGTTGTTATATTGGGTGCCGGTTGCAGTAAGTTCGGTGAACGTTGGGAATGTGAACCGGCGGATTTAATGGCCGAGGCTTTTGAAGAATGTATCGCCGATGCCGGCATTGAAAAGAATCAGATCGAAGCGGCCTGGCAAGCAACGGGTATCGACTCCTTCAGCGTTGGCCCCGGTGCGATGCCACTCAGCATGGCTTTGCGTCTGCCTTATATTCCCGTAACACGTCTCGAAAATTACTGTGCCAGTGGTACAGAGGCTTTCCGAGCGGCGACCTATGCGGTGGCTTCCGGCGCATGCGATATTGCGCTGGCCATGGGCTTTGAGAAGCTCAAGGATACCGGCTACGGCGGTTTGCCCCAGCGTTCACGTGGGGTCAGCAACGATATGTATTATCCCAACCTGTCTGCACCGGGTATGTTCGCCCAGTTGGCGGCAGGTTATCGCGCCAAATACGGTACCAGCAAAGAAGATCTAAAACAGGCGATGGCTCATGTCTCTGTTAAAAGCCACGCTAATGGCGCAAAGAATCCCAAAGCCCATCTACAGCGTGCTATTACTGAGGAGCAGGCGCTCAATGCCGCGATGATCGCCGACCCCATTGGCCTGTTTGACTGTTGTGGCGTTAGCGACGGCGCAGCGTGTGCCATCGTCACCACGCCGGAAATGGCCAGGAGCCTGGGCAAGAAGGATCTGATCAGCGTTAAAGCTTTACAGCTGTGTGCCTCCAACGGAGAGGAGGGCGGTTTCGATAATTGGGATGGCTCCTACGTTGCCACCACGCGTATTGCTGCCAAGCGCGCCTATGAAGAAGCGGGCGTTACCAAGCCTCGTAAAGAAATCAGCATGACTGAAGTTCACGACTGCTTCTCGGTCACCGAAATGGTCACTATGGAAGATTTGTTTTTGTCCGAAGACGGCGGTGCGGTGAAGGATGTTCTCGATGGCGTCTACGATGCCGACGGCGAAGTACCCTGCCAGATCGACGGCGGGCTGAAATGCTTTGGTCATCCTATTGGCGCATCCGGTCTGCGTATGTTGTACGAAATGTATTTGCAGTTGGGTGGGCGTGCTGGTGACAGACAATTGTCTGACCCGAAACTGGGTCTGACTCACAACCTGGGTGGCTTCCCCCACCAGAATGTGGTGAGCGTGGCGATCATTGGCCAATATGGCGTTTAGCTCAGAACCCGGTGATTAAAACCCAGTGATTAGACGGATGACGCTTGTTTTGATGACGACCACCCCAGTGATGTTTGCTTTGATGAACACTGAAGGATAAACGATGGAATTCCTGTCTGAGAGCGCAGCAGCTGATCTCGGTATCGCTCGCTCGGCCCTTGCCGAGATCAGCCCG
>CALLDA010000006.1 GCA_937998635.1 uncultured Pseudomonadales bacterium | reverse complement strand
ACGGACAATTTCGCGACGCGCTATCTGATTAACGACCTGTGTGTGCAGTGGCAAAAGCCCTGGATTTTTGCCAGCGTGTATCAGTTCTCTGGTCAGTGCGCCTTGTTTGTGCCGGGTGGTGCCTGCTTTCGCTGTTTATTTCCTGAATCTCCCAGGGATGTCCCTGACTGCAATGCCGCAGGTGTTCTCGGAGTCTTGCCAGGTATGGTCGGAACCTTACAGGCTAACGAAGCCATCAAATATCTGCTCGGACTGCCAACACCCCTCAGCAATCATTTGTTGCTGGTAGAAGCGCTAGACCTGGAGTTTCGGCGGATTCAATTGCAATCTAATCCAGCCTGTATGGCCTGTAGCAATCTGAAGCAGCCAGAGCAGCTAAACCATGCCTATGAGGCTGTATGCAGCGCTGAGATCATTGACGAATCTCTGCTGGTATCCCCAGAACAGTTCAATCAAGATCGCGATGATGGGTCAACACTGATTCTCGATGTGCGCAGCGACGAAGAGCGTAGGGCTTTCCATATTGGTGGCGATTATCTTGCGCCTGGGAAGCTCAGTAAGCTGATCGAGCTGGATGAAGTGTCCATGTATTTTCCCGGCGAAGTAAAAATTATTTGTTACTGCCAGTCGGGGCAGCGCAGTCGGGAAGCCGCTCAACAATTACGCAATGCCGGACTTAAGGCTTATAGTCTGGCCGGTGGGCTTGCTGCGTGGTTACACCATCAACAGACTTTATGAGTTCAGATTTGATGAGTTCAGACTCGACAAGCATTTCAGCTATAAACCCAACAATAAATAGGAGACAGCAATGATTAATTTAAAAACCTCATCGTCCGAAGAAATCGCCAAAATAATTCCTTACCTCAAGGCATTTTCCTGGTTGAATGAAAAAATATACCGTTGGACCGGTGGCCGCTTGATGGGCAAGCTGGCCGGGCGCGATGTCATGTTGGTGACTATGACGGGGGCAAAGTCAGGGAAAAAACGGGTTATTCCTTTAATGCATGTGCCGTACAAAGACGGCGTTATTATTGTTGCCTCCCAGGGTGGCGCACCGAAGAACCCGGTCTGGTTTAATAACCTGGTAGCCCATCCTGATGTTGAAGTGCAGTTCAAAAGTAAAAAAATGAAGTTGCGTGCACGGCGTGCGGATACAGAAGAAAAAGCGGCCGTATGGCCAGTGTGTTGTGAGCACTACCCGGATTACGATATTTATCAGAACCGCACCGGGCGGGATATTCCGGTATTTATTGCCGAGCCTGTCTGAGTTGTTGGCAAGAGCAGCTAATAATATGCTGCTTGTTGTTAAATCGGGCATTTAAGTACCTTGCATATCTGGTCAATTTTGTTGGGGGCCTATCGTGTTTACATTGGGTGACCTTCGACTAAACTAAATCGTAATAATCAGAGAATTTACCTCCCGGGCAGATCTCTAGAGAAGCGGGTGAGTAAACGAGGATCGACGATGAAAATTGGTATCACTCAGGTATTAGCCAACAGCGATGCAGACCCTGCCATTGTCGCTAAACACGCGGAAGATTTGGGCTTTGAATCCTACTGGCTGCCAGATCATACGATCCTGCCGGTTGAATCCAGTACCGCTTATCCTGGGGTCAAGAAGGGCGCCAAGCCCCCGCGCACGCTATGGCAGATACCTGACCCCTTAATAGCCCTGTCCCGCGCTTCGGCGACCACCAGGACGATCAAGCTGGGCACAGGTATCTGTCTGGTACCCGAGCGTAACCCTCTGCTGATGGCTAAGCAGATAGCGACTTTGGACGATGCCTCCGGTGGACGTTTCCTGTTTGGTATTGGCGCGGGCTGGAAACGAGAGGAGTGCGAGATTCTCGGCGGTGATTTTGATCATCGCTGGTCCCAGGTCAAGGATCACATTGCCGCGATGAAGGTGCTGTGGCAGGACGAGGAATCTGAATACCACGGTAAGTATGTGGATTTTCCGCCGGTACGCTGTTTTCCGAAACCGGCCCACAAGCCCTATCCGCCAATCCTGCTGGGCAATATCGGCAGTAAGCTGGCCTTTAAACGGGTGGTGGAGTGGGGCGACGGCTGGATGCCGGTGGTTGATAGCGTTGAGCAGTTTTCCACTGGTGTGCAGGAAATAAAATCCTTAGCGGCGGCAGCTAATCGAGACCTTGCGAGCATCGATTTCACCGTGTTTGGTATGCATGGACAATTTCGCAGCCCTGAGCAGCTGGATGCGCTCAACAAAGTCGGCGCCGGACGGGTGATTCTGTGGATCAAACATCTGGAGCTGGATGACATCCTCAGGGAGTTAGATAGTCTTGCTGATGAGGTGCTTGTCAAATAGTCACTTATGAGTGAGCAATTACATTATAAAATTAATCTAACTGACAGAAATATAACAATTTTAATAGGAGACAATAATGAGTAATTTCTCTGAAATCAATATGCAAATACTCAAGGATCGTGCCGAATTAAGCGATGTCTTTAATAACTATGCTGCGGGTGTGGACCAGCGGGACTGGGTGCTTTTTCGCAGTTGTTTCACCGATGACCTGGAGGCGGATTTTACCGGCGTCTTCCCGGGCAAGGTCTGTCATGGGGCCGACAAATGGGTTGCCGCTGCCGCGAAGCTAATTGAACCGCTCACCGCCACCCAGCACATAATCACTAATCACAGCCATGACATTGATGGCAATGCCGCTAAAAGCCGATCCTATTTGCAGGCCCAACATATGCAGAAACAAGCTGACGG
>CALLDA010000005.1 GCA_937998635.1 uncultured Pseudomonadales bacterium | reverse complement strand
GATATTTTTTGCTAGATCAATGCCGATGCGGCTGATAGATTGGGACATGGACTCGCTCCTGATGATTGATGTGTTAGACCACCCAATCATGGCACATTACGATGCCGTTTGAGGGGGCGGGTCCATCCCATCAGGTCTTGCAATAAAGCATTTCCCGTCTGTTTTTCTAATCGCTCGGCTCACTCTAGCGTAGTGAGTATCAAAATGATCTTCGATCTGATTCATCTTATGCCCAGCCCACCCGCAGAGCCACTTTCAAAATCACCAGTGGGGACTAATGCGTCGTTAGCGATATATCTTCCACACCCGCCGCCCGAGCTTGGTCGGCAATGCGAATATAAGTGTCGGTGCGGGCGCTGGAGTCGGTGCTAATAATGACTTTCGCATCGCGATTACTGGCGCGGAGTCTTTCCACGTTGGCGCGCACCGAGCGAATATCGACCCGGCGGCCGTCGAGTGTTATATCGTTATTGGCGCTGACCTGAAAAACGATATTGTCAGGCTTTTCCGTAGAGGGGCTGGCGGAAGGGGACTGGTGTTGCAGGTCGATAGCAGTCTCGTCGATAAAGGCAGCGGTGACAACAAAGAAAATCAACAGTATAAACACCACGTCGAGCATGGGTGTTAGGTCGATTTGCGTGTCTTCTTCCAGTCTGCTTTTGCCGAGACTCATGGTTTGTTACCCTTTCCCTTACTTTTAGCCTTACTTTTAGCCTTACTTTTAGCCTTACTTTTAGCCTTACTTTTAGTCGTCGAGTTTCGATAAATCCCGCACCGCACCTTTGTCGGCACTGGTGGCCAGCAGTGCGTAGGCTTTCAGTGCGGCGGTGACTTTGCGTGGGCGCTCCTCTACTGGCTGCCACCCTTTTGTGTCTTGTGCCGCACGGCGGTGAGCGAGTTCTTCATCGCTGAGTTTTACATCGATGGTGCGATTGGGGATGTCGATGTGGATGAGGTCACCCTGTTTCACCAGGCCAATGCTGCCACCGGCAGCTGCTTCTGGGGAGCAGTGGCCGATAGACAGGCCGGACGTGCCACCGGAAAAACGCCCATCGGTAACTAATGCGCAGGCTTTACCGAGCCCGCGTGATTTTAAATAGCTAGTGGGATAGAGCATTTCCTGCATGCCGGGGCCACCTTTGGGGCCTTCGTAGCGAATCACCACGACGTCTCCGGGTTTGACCTTGTCGGCAAGAATGTCTTCAACCGCAGCGTCCTGGCTTTCGCAAACGTGGGCCGGGCCTTCGAAGACTAAAATCGATTCATCGACACCGGCGGTTTTGACGACGCAGCCGTCGAGGGCGATGTTGCCGTAGAGTACGGCCAGGCCACCGTCTTCACTATAGGCATTGTCGACGCTGCGAATGCAGCCCTCGGCGCGGTCATCGTCGACACTGGGCCAACGGGTGTCCTGGCTGAAGGCGGTCTGGGTAGGGATGCCCGCCGGGCCAGCCTGGAAGAACTTGAGCACTTCGGCTGAAGGCTTGCGTTTGATATCCCAGATATCGAGTGCCTCGCGCATGCTTGGGGCGTAAATGGTGGGGATGTCGGCGTGCAGCAGTCCGGCGCGGTCGAGCTCGCCCAATAGCCCGAGTACGCCCCCGGCACGATGTACGTCTTCCATGTGGTAGAGGGGGGTGCTGGGTGCGACTTTACTGAGCTGGGGCACTTTGTGGGAGAGCCGGTCGATATCGGCCATGGTGAAGTCGAGCTCAGCCTCTTGCGCGGCGGCGAGCAGGTGCAAGATAGTGTTGGTCGAACCGCCCATGGCGATGTCGAGGCTCATGGCGTTTTCAAAGGCTTCAAAGCAGGCCACCGAGCGGGGCAGTACGCTGTAGTCGTCCTCTTCGTAATGTTGTTTAGCGATACCGACAATCATTTCCCCGGCGCGCAAAAACAGCTGTTCGCGGTCGGCGTGGGTGGCCAGCATCGAGCCGTTCCCGGGCAGTGACAGGCCCAGGGCCTCGGTCAGGCAGTTCATCGAATTGGCGGTAAACATACCCGAGCAAGAGCCACAGGTGGGGCAGGCCGAGCGCTCGTACTCTTCGACCTTGGCGTCAGAGGCGGTTTCGTCGACGGCGATAATCATTGCATCAACGAGGTCAAGCTTGGCATCGGACAGTTTGGTTTTACCCGCCTCCATGGGCCCGCCGGAGACAAACACGGCGGGAATATTCAGCCGCAGGGCGGCCATCAACATGCCGGGGGTGATCTTGTCGCAATTTGATATGCACACTAATGCATCGGCACAGTGGGCATTGACCATGTATTCAACAGAGTCGGCAATAATGTCCCGCGAGGGCAGCGAGTAGAGCATGCCGTCGTGACCCATGGCGATGCCATCATCGACGGCGATGGTGTTGAATTCTTTACCGACACCGCCGGCCTTTTCGATTTCGCCAATCACTAGCTGGCCCATGTCTTTTAAATGGACATGGCCCGGTACAAATTGGGTGAAGGAGTTGGCGACGGCGATAATAGGCTTGTCGAAGTCATCGTCTTTCATGCCCGTGGCGCGCCACAGTGAACGTGCGCCCGCCATGTTGCGGCCTTTGGTGGTGGTGTGGGAGCGGTAAGTTGGCATTGTAAAACCCTTGTTGAGGTCTGAATTTCGGTCGCTAAGGATAACAGACGTACTTATCGGGCCACTAGTCCGGGTTTTGCCATTTCGTGGTCATTTCTATGGCATTTAGTGTCGTTTTCCATCGACAGAGCGGTGGGGTAAGATGGCTTCGACTAATAATAAAATTAGAGGATCGTCCCCATGCTCGTCTCTTTTCAAGCGCCTACGGTATTTGGTACGGCGGTGGTTCTGGCCGTTATTGCATCCGGTGTTTTTTTTCTGTCGGCGCTATTGACGGGTGTATGGAAATATCGCTGTATGGCGAGCAGTGAAAACGGCCTTGCCCCGCATTATGTTGATATCGCGCACCGGGCCAGTCTTATGTATTCATTTGCCGCGATGCTGGTGGCGGTGTTTGCCGGACTCAGTATCTGGCCGGCCTGGCTGAATATAGCCGGGACCCTCGGTCTGCTATTCTTTTTTGGTTTTGCCATCCAGTTATATATAAAGTTGGGTCGTGCTAATCAGACGGACAATATGTTTCGAGACAATGATGATCCGCAAAAAATGGCGGTGTTAATGAATCTATTGATCGCAGGAGAACTGGGAGGTTTTGTGGTGTTGTTTACCGGTGCGGTGGCAGGGATTTTTTTTCCGAATTTACTGACAGCTTGAGGTAGAAATGGGTTTATACGATAAATATTTTCTCGCCCCCTTTATTAACTGTGCCTGTGGCACCAAGCCGATACTTTACCAGCGCAAAAAGGTCGTACCTCAATGCGAGGGTCGAGTGCTTGAAGTGGGTATGGGCTCAGCGCTTAACCTGCCCTATTACGACCGTGACAAGGTGGAGTTTATCTGGGGCCTGGAGCCATCAGAGGCGATGCGGGATAAAGCTGCGCCCAATATTGAAAAGTCGGGTCTTGATGTGAAACTCATTGATTTGCCCGGAGAAGAAATACCGCTGGAAGATAACAGTGTTGATACGGTGCTGCTGACCTACACACTTTGCACGATCCCAGACTGGCATACGGCCCTAGAGCAAATGCGCCGGGTGCTTAAGCCGGGTGGTAAACTGATATTTACCGAACACGGTGAGGCTCCAGACGCGGGTGTCCTGAAGTGGCAAAACCGCATCAACCCAATTTGGAGGAAATTTGCTGGCGGTTGCAATCTGCACCGACCGATACCGAAACTATTGACGGAAACCGGTTTTGATCTGAAAGAGCTGGATGCCATGTATCTGCCATCAACCCCGAAATTATTTGCCTACAATTATTGGGGTGTGGCGGAAATTTCTTAGTTTCCCTATTTGCCGTCCCGATTTAGCTGTGTTGCTGAATCGGTGTAGGGGCGGAGTACAGGGTTCAATATCTTGGATTCAGGCCTCAAATAATAATTAGCGCTAGCTAATAGCAATCTCCTGACTCATCTTCTATTATCGACGTCCCAAAAAACAAGAGAT
>CALLDA010000004.1 GCA_937998635.1 uncultured Pseudomonadales bacterium | reverse complement strand
GTATGGTCGCTAAAGCATTTTCCCCAAAGCGCATAATGACGACGCCACCAGCGACTTCACCCTCACCGTTGAGATCAACCACACCACGGCGCAATTCCGGCCCGATATGCACATGGGCAACATCCTTCAGGCGCACCGGCGTGCCATCAACACCGACTGCGACCGGGATACTATTGAGGTCATCCAGAGATTGCAGATAACCCCGGCTGCGCACCATATATTCGGTTTCAGCCATCTCTATGAGTCGACCACCGACATCCTTGTTGGACATCTGGATGGCCATTTTTATTTTATTCAGGGAGATGTTGTAACGCAGCAAAGCCTTGGGATCGACCTCGACCTGATACTGTTTAACATAGCCACCCACCGAGGCGACCTCGGCAACACCATCGACGGTTTGCAGGGGGTAGCGCAAATACCAGTCCTGTATTGATCGCAACTGCGCCAGGTCATGCTTGCCGCTGCGGTCGACCAGCGCGTACTCGTAAATCCAGCCGACCCCGGTGGCATCCGGGCCGAGGGTTGGCGTGATTCCCTGAGGCAGCCGACCGCTCACGTAATTGAGGGACTCCAGCACTCGCGAACGCGCCCAGTACATATCCGTGCCGTCTTCAAAAATAATATAAACGAAGGACAGGCCAAAGAAGGAATATGCGCGCACCACTTTGGTATCCGGCACGGCGAGCATTGCGGTGGTCAGCGGATAGGTGACCTGGTCTTCGACCACCTGGGGTGATTGGCCGGGGTATTCGGTAAAAACGATCACCTGGACATCGGACAGGTCGGGTATGGCATCGAGGGGCGCACCCTTGAACGCGAACAGACCGACCAGCGCGATAATCACCGTGGCGATTAAGACCATAAAGCGGTCGCGCAAAGACGCGGTGATGATGGCCTTAATCATCCTGGCTTACTCCTTGTTCGCCAGATGTTCCCTGATCCAGATCCTCATTATTAAGAGCTCCGTGTCCGCTGTGGATGCCGGTCTTGTCTTTATCCATCGATATTTCTTCGCGACTCTCCGGCGTGCTCTGGGCACCGAGATGTTCCAACATCTTGGCGGTGGCTTCTCGCAGTTTTGATTCAGAGTCCAGCAAAAATTGGGCGGAGGTGACCACTTCTTCGCCAGCATCAAGACCGCTTAATACGGCCACCTGGCCCTGGGATTCAAAACCCAGTTCGACCAGCCTAGGTTCAAATTTACCGGGGCCACGGACGACAAATACCTGGTTACTTGCGCCGGAACGAATAATCGCTTCGGCGGGAATGACGAGGGTGTCGTCCTGGGTGTCGGTGTGAATCAGCACTTCTGAAAACATATCCGGCCGTAACAAGAGGTCGGCGTTATCAAATACCAGCCGGACCTTGGTGGTGCGAGTCTTTGCTTCGGCGTAGGGGTAGATGTAGGCAAGCTGACCTTTAAACGTGGTGCCCGGCACACTGGTCAGGGTCATTTCCACCTTGTCACCGACCTTCACCCAGGGCACTTCATACTCATAAATATCGGCATAGACCCAGACCTGGCTTAAATCGACGATCATATAAAGCTCGGTCTTTGGTGTGACGTATTGACCTTTGCGAGCGCCGATACGAATAACGGTTCCCGTTGCGGGGCTATGGATATGCTGAGTTTTTTTAATTTCCCGGCTCTGTTCAAGCTCGTGAATTTGATGTTGGGCCACATCCAGCAGGCGTAATCGTTCCAGAGAGCTTTTCACTAAATTTTCTGCCCCCTGTTTGATTTCATCAAAGGGGCTATCTTTAAAGGTCTCCAGAGAATTTAGCGCCAGCAGATATTCCTGTTGTGTCGAGACCAGTTTGGGGGAGTAGATGCTTAACAAAATGTCGTCAAAGGCAACATGCTGCCCGGTTTTATCGATGCGAATATCTTCAATCCAGCCTTCGACTTTTGGGTGGAGGTGGGTCATTTTGGCTTCATCAAAATCCACTCGACCCACCGCGCGTATGGTTCGGCTTAAGGCTTGTCGCGTGGCGACGGCGGTGCGTACGCCAATGTTGTGGGTGACTACTGGATCGATTTCAACCGTACCGGCAAGGTCTTTGCCATTAGAGTTGCCACCGGTGTCGTCGGCATACACTGGCAGATAATCCATACCCATATAATCTTTGGCGGGCGTCGGTGAGGTAATCGTCGGGTTCATGGGGTTGCGATAAAACAGCGGTTCTTTGCTTTTTTGCATACCTTGATCAGTTACTGCAGTCATCTGACCGGCTTGTCGTTCGGACAACCAGTACCCAGCGCCGCCACCGAAAGCCAGCATTAAAACTGCGGTAGTAATGATTGATTTATTCATAGATATTTTCCTCGCCAACGGCGGCTGCCAGTTGTGCCAGCGCCTGATTGGCTTCGGTGAGCGCCTGCCAATATTGAAGTTGATAGTTAAATAGCGTGACCTGACTGCGGATCAGATTGAGAAAATCCACCTGATTCACCTGGTAGCCTGCCAGCATTGATGACACGGTTTGTCGGGCCAGCGGAATAATGCCCTGCTTAAACAGGGCGAATTGTTCCTGAGCGCGTTGATAATTGGTCGCCGCCAGGGAGATATCGGCGCGAACCGTACCCTGCTCATCCTCAAGGGCGTAACGATTTTGTGCTAATTCAAAGCTTCGTTGTTGCACCGCTCTGGATTGCCGACGTTCGGTATGAATAGGCAGATTGACACTGAACATAAGGGATAGCAGATCCGAGCGTGAACCGCCCTGAGCCATGGGGTTATCACCGCGCCGATCGCCGTAGGCGACACCCACTTTAAAATCCGGATAATAATTTTTTTCCGCCAGATCGAGTCGTGATTGCGCCGCGCTAATGTGCTTTCTGGTTTTTTCCAGCAGAGGTCTTACGGCTTCGGCTCGCCGATAAAGGATTTCCTGATCGGCAATCGTAGCCATATTTTCAGAAACAGTTGTGGGCAGAATTATCCCGGTATTCGTCGGTCTATCCATCAGGACATTTAGCTGAATGACCTGGCTTTGGCGGATCGCCTGTAACTGAATTTTCCGGTCAAGTAATTTTGATAATTCCAGTTGCGCCAGCAGGACATCCTGTTGCAAACCATCGCCGACCTCGTATTTGGTCTGTGCGACCTGAATAAAATTGCGCAGTAAAGCCTGGTTGCTCTCGACGGTATCCAGTGAACGATCCAGATAAAAAAGCTGCCACCAGCTGCGCTTAACATTAGAAATTAATCGCAACCCGGTCTCGTCAACGGAATATCCCGCCGCCTGGGCGTCAAACTCGCTGG
>CALLDA010000003.1 GCA_937998635.1 uncultured Pseudomonadales bacterium | reverse complement strand
GTGGTGGACTGAATAAAAAACAGTGGCACGATTTGCGCGAGTCCACCAAAACTCAGGGCAACGAGGGTCAGCAGGATCATCAGGCCGATATTTTTTTCTACGATATCGTGCTTCATGGCTTGTCCTCCTCAACAAGGGATGGCACTGGCTGCCCCTCCGCCGTCGACGGATTACCACGACAGGTTCGCCAGACATTAAAAGCCATCACCAACATGCCCAGAAAGAACATCGTGCCACCGAGTAGGCGCACGTAGTAGCCTGGCATGCTCGCCTCGATAGATTCGGCAAAGGTATAGGTCAGCGTGCCATCGACATTGAAGGCCCGCCACATCAAACCCTGGGCAATGCCGTTGACCCACATCGAGGCGATATAAAGCACGGTACCCATGGTCGCCAGCCAAAAATGCATATTGATCAATTTAATGCTGTACATCTTGGGCTTTTCAAACAGCACCGGAATCAGGTGATACATACAACCAATAGAGATCATACCCACCCAACCCAGTGCGCCGGAATGGACATGGCCGATGGTCCAGTCGGTATTGTGAGACAGAGCATTGACTGTCTTGATGGACATCATCGGGCCTTCGAAGGTCGACATGCCATAAAAAGACAGCGATACCACCAGAAAACGCAGGGTTGGGTCGGTACGCAATTTATCCCAGGCACCAGAGAGGGTCATAATGCCGTTGATCATGCCTCCCCAGGAGGGTGCCAGCAGAATCAGCGACATCACCATGCCCAGGCTCTGGGCCCAGTCGGGTAAGGCGGAATAATGTAAATGGTGGGGGCCTGCCCAGATATAAACCGCCACCAGCGCCCAGAAATGCACAATGGACAGCCGGTAGGAATACACCGGCCTACCCGCCTGCTTGGGCACGAAGTAATACATCATGCCGAGAAAACCAGCCGTTAAATAAAAACCCACAGCATTGTGGCCGTACCACCACTGCACCATGGCATCGATGGTGCCCGCATAAACCGAGTAAGACTTAAACATCGACACCGGAATCGCCGCACTATTCACCACATGCAACATAGCGACGGCGAGAATAAAGGCCCCATAAAACCAGTTAGCAACATAGATATGCGAGGTTTTACGCCTGGCGATAGTGCCAAAAAATACCGTTGCGTAGGACAGCCACACCACGGTAATCAAAATATCGATGGGCCATTCCAGCTCGGCGTATTCTTTACTGGTGGTTAAACCCATGGGCAGGGTGATTGCGGCGGCAACAATGACCAGCTGCCAGCCCCAAAAGGTAAACTTTGCTAGCCCAGGGGCAAACAAGGTCGCCTGGCAGGTTCTCTGCACAACGTAATAGGAGGTGGAAAACAGCGCGCAGCCGCCAAAAGCAAAAATTACGGCGTTGGTATGCAGAGGCCGCAGGCGACCAAAGTGGAGCCAGGGCAGGCCCATATTCAAATCCGGCCAGATCATTTCAGCGGCCAGGATGACGCCAACCAGCATCCCGACAATGCCCCAGACAACGGTCATGATGGCAAACTGCTTTACCACCCCCATGTTGTAGGTGGGCGAGGTATTTTCGGCAGTTAACTCATTCATTTTCGTCCCTTTGTTGATTTTCCAGAAACATCTCGCCTCGCAGGCTGATGGTAAAAAATCAGCCTTATCGATTTAAAAAATCAATCGAATTTTGGGGCACTGCGCGGGTTCCACACGTAATTATCAAGCATCATTCACCGCCAATACTTGATCTATATCAATTCCCTTGAGTTATGGATAATTATAAATACCCTTATTTTTGTTATGGTTTCTACGGTTGTCGATTCTTCCCTGCAGCGATGCGTAAGCGCAGGGCATTAAGTTTGATAAAGCCCTCGGCATCCTGCTGATTGTAGGCACCAGCATCGTCATCGAAAGTGGCGATGCGCTCATCAAACAAACTATCGTCTGACTTTCTACCCACGACAATCACGTTGCCTTTGTAGAGCTTTAATCGCACCACGCCGTTAACGTATTGCTGGGATTCATCAATCATGGTTTGCAGCATCTGGCGCTCCGGTGACCACCAGTAGCCGTTATAAATCAAGCTGGCGTAACGGGGCATCAATTCATCTTTCAGATGGGCCACTTCACGGTCGAGGGTGATGGATTCGATGGCCCGGTGGGCCTTCAACATAATGGTGCCGCCGGGAGTTTCGTAACAGCCCCGTGCCTTCATGCCCACATAACGATTCTCGACAATATCGGTGCGACCGATGCCGTTGGCGCCACCAATCTCATTGAGTTTGGTCAGCACTTCGGCAGGAGTCATGGGTTCGCCATCGATGGCAATAATATCGCCCTGTTGATAACTCAGTTCAATGTAAAGCGCTTGATCCGGCGCTTGCTCAGGAGAAACGCTCCAGCGCCACATATCTTCCTCGGCTTCGGCCCAGGGTTGCTCAAGAATGTCGCCCTCATAAGAAATATGCAGCAGGTTGGCGTCCATAGAATAAGGCGATTTTTTCTTCTGACTGGCAAAATCCACAGGAATGTTGTGCTCCTTGCAATAGGCCATAAGGGTTTCTCTGGAGGTCAGATCCCACTCTCGCCAGGGGGCAATAACTTTGACTCCAGGCTTTAAGGCATAGGCACCCAGCTCAAAACGCACCTGATCATTACCTTTACCCGTTGCGCCATGGGATATGGCATCTGCGCCGGTTTCGTTGGCAATCTCGACCAGACGTTTGGCAATCAATGGCCGGGCGATGGAGGTACCCAGCAGGTATTCGCCTTCATAAATAGTATTGGCGCGAAACATCGGGAAGACGAAGTCACGGACAAACTCTTCGCGCAAATCATCGATATAAATTTCTTTAATGCCCATGGCCTCGGCCTTGGCCCGAGCTGGCTCCACTTCTTCCCCCTGACCGATATCCGCAGTAAAGGTCACCACTTCACATCCGTAGGTTTCCTGCAACCAACGCACAATCACCGAGGTATCGAGACCGCCGGAATAGGCTAAAACAACTTTTTTAATCTGGGATTGATTCACTTCGGACACAGAGCGCTCCATTAAAAGATGACAGGGTATTAAATAAATTGACGATACAGCCGCGATTTTAAACCCCTCGCCCGCTGATTGATAGAATCACAAGCGCCTGTGATGCAGCACTTGCCTTACTAGAGAGCCTGTCGTGGGCAAGCACTTTCCGGTAGGATGCAAACCCAAGCAAGAGGCTCGATATTTGAAGTCTTAATCCAGGCCGCAGAATTCAGTATCAATAATTTCAGCGCCAACTATTTCAGTACAACTATAAATCAATGAATACACTCACCATTACTCGACCGGACGACTGGCATGTGCATTTGCGCAATGGCCCAGCCCTGGCCGATACGGTAAGTGATGCCGCCCGGAATTTTGCGCGGGCCATGGTCATGCCCAATCTTGCGCCGCCGGTGCTTAATATCGCTCAGGCCCGCGACTATCGTGAACAAATTCTCGCCGCACGACCACCCGGTAGTCACTGGCAAGCGCTGATGACGCTGTATCTGACCGATAACACCAGCGCCCAGGACATTAGCGATGCGGCTGAGAGTGGCATTATTTATGGCGTTAAATATTATCCGGCAGGCGCGACCACAAATTCCGCCTCAGGTGTTACTCATATTGATGCGACCTATAAAGCCCTGGAGCAGATGCAGGTGTTGGGCATGCCTCTGCAAATTCACGGCGAGGTAACTGATCCCGATATCGATATTTTTGATCGAGAAGCAGTATTTATTGAGCGTATTCTAGTACCGCTGGTACAGCGCTTTCCCGAGTTGAAAATTATTTTGGAGCACGTTACCACTCAGGATGCGGTTGCCGTTGTCACAGACAACAGTCCTTTTATTGCCGCCACTATCACCCCCCAGCATTTGCTGTTTAACCGCAATCACCTGCTGGCTGGCGGCATACGTCCCCACTACTATTGCCTGCCAGTATTGAAACGGGACGTTCATCAAAAAGCTTTAATAGCGGCGGCAATCAGCGGCAATAAGAAATTCTTTCTCGGCACCGATTCGGCACCCCACTCAAAAAGTAGCAAGGAAAACGCCTGTGGTTGTGCTGGCTGTTATTCCCATCACGCCGCTATCGAGCTATATGCAGAGGCTTTTAGCCGAGCCGATGCCCTCGACAAACTAGAGGGTTTCGCCAGCCACTTTGGGGCCGATTATTACGGGCTACCGAGAAATACCGAGACCATCACCTTGCGCCATGAACCCTGGCAGCTGCCTCAGTCGAGCAAACTGGGCAACGAGGCTATGGTGCCGTTATATGCCGGGGAACAACTTCAGTGGCAGGTAATTGATGGAGCATCTTAAGTGATACGCTGTATATGACCAGGCAGGAATCTTTTCTCAGGAGTGATGAAGAGTCACCCATGGCAAATCGCTTCCGTGGCTTTTTGCCCGTGGTCATCGATGTCGAAACCGGCGGCTTTGACGCTCAAAACCATGCCTTGCTAGAAGTCGCTGCCGTTATTCTAGGCATGGATGACCAGGGCCAACTGCTTATCACTGAAACCCTGGCCCATAACGTCGAAGTCCATCCCGATACCGACTGCGAACAGGCCGCTCTCGAATTCACTGGCATCGACCCCGATGATCCGTCCCGTGAAGCCCTGCCTGAAACCGAAGCCCTGCACGAAATTTTTCAGCTCGTGAGACGTAGCATCAGAGCTAACGATTGCAATCGTGCCGTCATGGTGGCCCACAATGCTCACTTTGATCTGGGCTTTATCAATGCCGCCGTGGCGCGCAGTGATATAAAACGCAATCCCTTCCACCCCTTTTCCTGCTTTGACACAGCAACACTCGGCGGCCTGGCCTACGGACAAACCGTGTTAGCCAAAGCCTGCCTGGCAGCTGAAATCCCCTTTAACAATGCCAAGGCCCATAGCGCCCTTTACGATGCCAAGCGCACTGCCCTGTTATTCTGCAATATTGTCAATCGCTGGCAGGCCTTGGGCGGCTGGCAGCCACCGGAACTGGATTAACAACGACGTTTGTTTAGAGTCTTACTCACCCAATTACTTACCTTAAGACTCAAGCTCACATCCAAATGCCAGGCACAAAAAAAGCGAGCATTGCCCGCTTTTTTTGCCTGGATTTACTACTCTGACGCAGCCTCACTATCTTCAGATACCGCAGCTGCTTTTACTACCGTCTCCAGCTCACCGCTTTCGGACATCTCGGTAATAATGTCACCACCACCCATCAATTCACCCTTAACCCATAGTTGAGGGAAGGTCGGCCAGTTAGCATACTCAGGCAAGGTCGAGCGAATTTCTGGATTACTGAGTATGTCGACATAGGCAAAGCGCTCTCCGCAGGCCATCAGCGCCTTCACCGCACTGGCAGAAAATCCACACTGTGGTTGATTGGGCGAGCCTTTCATATAAAGAATGACCGGATTGCTCTCAATTTGATCCCGTATGGTCTCGATGACGTCCATAATAAAGCACCTCAATAATAGTTGATCAATATAGTGGGGTATTCTACCTGCTTAAGAGCCTGACGCAAAGTAGTAAAAGTTGCTAAAAGCCGCTCTTTATATCAACCGCCGTACTTCATTGCTACACACTTAAATCCATTGTAAACGTAGTTCTTTACCTATAAGATTCCCGCCTTTTCTCGGCAGCATATAGCTGCCTTTTTTTATTTGGGGGTCGGCACTTTTAGTCTTTTCACTGCCGACTAAAGCGGACCAGGCAGACAAAATGACCAGCGACGCATTGATGAACAATTACGGACAACGCAGCCTGAGCCTCGTTAAAGGCGAAGGATCCTGGGTTTGGGATAGTCAGGGCAAACGTTATCTCGATGCCCTGGCGGGTATCGCCGTGTGCGGACTCGGCCATGCTCACCCGGCGGTCACAGCAGCTATTCATGATCAATCCAGCAAACTGGTGCATTGCTCCAATCTCTATAACATCCCTGCCCAGGAAGAGCTTGCTGAGGCATTAAAAGCAGCCTCCGGCATGAACAATATGTTCTTCGGCAACTCCGGCGCTGAGGCCAACGAGGCCGCCATCAAGCTGGCTCGCTTGCACGGCCATGCTAAAAACATCGACATCCCGACCATTATCGTCATGGAAAACTCCTTCCACGGCCGCACTCTGGCGACATTAACCGCAACCGGTAATCGCAAGGTTCACGCCGGCTTTGAACCTTTAGTGCGCGGCTTTGCCCGTGCTCCATTCGATGATATCGAAGCCATACAGACCATTGCTGCCAATAACCAGAGTATCGTCGCTGTGATGATCGAACCTATTCAGGGCGAGGGCGGCGTTCGTATTCCCGCTGATGATTATCTGAAACAGCTACGTGTGCTATGCGACGCTAACGACTGGCTACTCATCCTCGATGAGATCCAGACCGCTAACGGCCGCACCGGTAGTTTTTTCCATTATCAGCAACACGGCATCTACCCCGATATCGTCACCATTGCCAAAGGCCTCGGCAACGGTATGCCTATCGGCGCTTGCCTGGCCAGAGGCCCGGCCTCTGAATTGATGAAACCGGGCAATCACGGCTCCACTTTCGGCGGTAACCCAGTGGCCTGTGCGGCGGCGGTGGCCACCATAACCACCATTGAGCAAGAGAAGCTTTGCGAGCGCGCCGCTACATTAGGTGCCAGCTTACTGGAGCAATTTACACTGGCGCTGACCGACTGCGATATCGTCAAAGACATTCGCGGCAGAGGCTTGATGATCGGTATCGAGCTAAGTTCGCCCTGCGCTGACCTGGTCGGCCTGGCGGCTGACGCGGGTGTACTGATCAATGTCACGGCAGACAATGTTATCCGTTTACTGCCACCACTGACTTTTAGCGATGCTCAAGCCGAACAACTGGTGCAAATCCTGGTGCCGCTGATCAAGGCGTTCTCAGCCGAGGGCTAACGTATGTCCGTCCAACATTTCCTTACCCTCTCTGATTTATCTGGCGACACGCTTAAGTCCCTGATAGCCGACGCTATTCGTCTCAAAAAAGCCCTCAAAAATAACGCCAGCAATGCTGCTGCGAGACCCATGCAGGGCAAAGTCCTGTGCATGATTTTCGAGAAAGCCTCGACCCGGACCCGGGTTTCCTTCGAAGCGGGCGTGGCTCAGCTCGGCGGCGATGCTATTTTTCTATCGCCCAATGACACCCAGCTGGGCCGCGGCGAGCCTATCGAAGATACCGCCAGGGTACTGTCTCGAATGGTCGATCTGATTATGGTGCGCACCTTCGCCCACGAGCGCATCGAAACCTTTGCTCAGCACTCCAGCGTGCCGGTGATAAACGCCCTGACCGAGGATTACCACCCCTGCCAGCTCCTGGCTGACATGCAAACCTATGTGGAACATCGGGGTGATATTGCCGGTAAAACTGTGGCCTGGGTGGGCGACGGCAACAATATGTGCCAGTCCTATATTAAGGCAGCTGCAAAGTTTGATTTTAAACTGCGTATCGCCTGCCCCGATGGCTATCGACCCAATGCCGAGCTCTTATCGAACCATGCCGATCGAATTGTTATCTGCAACCAGCCACAGCAAGCCGTGGATGGTGCCCATCTTGTTGTCACCGACACCTGGGCCTCCATGGGTCAGGAAGAAGAAAAGAAAAACCGCCAATTAGCTTTTGCTGAATTCCAGGTTAATCACGAGCTCATGGCTCTGGCTGATCAGGAGGCCTTATTTATGCACTGCCTGCCCGCCTACCGAGGCCTGGAAGTCAGCGCCGAACTACTCGAAGACCCCCGCTATTCGGTGGTCTGGGATGAAGCCGAAAATCGCCTCCACGCGCAAAAAGCCCTGATGCTGTATTTGCTCAACACCCAGGCCTAAGTCTCAGGGTTTCTTTTTATCTTATTTCAGGTTTGTAAGCTCCTCGACTAATCTCCCCTCTGGGCAGACAATGGCCTCCTCACCTCGTGGAGTTTCCCCATGGAATTAAACAATAAAACCGTGGTATTGACCCACGCCACCAATACCCTGGGCATAGCACTGGCAAAAGCCCTCGATAAAGAGGGGTCAAGGTTACTGCTCTCAAGTAGAGATGAAAACGCCCTCAAACAGCTGAGCAGTGAACTCGAAGCCAGGTTCCATACTTATATCTCCGGAGATATAAACTCAGAGGCTGGGCGTGTACGACTGGTTTACGCTTGCCAGGATGGTGATACGACTATTGATATCTTGGTTAACAACCCGCCGCAGGGTGCACAGGGCTCCTTCCGTGCCATCTCGCAAAGTGCCATTAGTACTTTCATTAACAATAATCTCACGGCACCCATTTTACTGACCCGAATTCTCTTACCGCAGTTAGTCAAGCGGGACGCAGCTCAGGTGGTAAATATCGGCACCCTGTCGGCGAGTATCGGCCTGCCCGGATTCGCAATTGATGGCGCGGGCCGCTTTGGGCTCAGGGGTTTTAGCGAGGCTCTGGCCAGAGAATTTCAAAACACCTCGCTCAGTACTATCTATGTCGCCCATCGCGGTATAGACAATAGCAAAGCTGCTTCATCGAATTTAACACCGAGCCTGAGCAAGGCCCTAAAACGCCCCCTCGACAAACCCGAGGCTGTCGCCAAAGCAATCATCAAAGCCATGAAGAAAGACACTACCTTTTATCAAGTGGGCTGGCGCGAACGGTACTGGGTAAAAATGAATAATCTTGCACCAGAAATGCTCAGTAAAAAAATCCTCAAGCAACTGCCAAC
>CALLDA010000002.1 GCA_937998635.1 uncultured Pseudomonadales bacterium | reverse complement strand
GCATCATCAGCAGGGTTTCTGCCTGCGGCGTGACCCCGGCAATGCCTTACTGCGCGAGTTATCGGATCTTGCCACCCAGTTTCGAGTGCTCCGCTGTCTTGAAGCCACGGCTGTGCCCAGCCCCCGGGCGCACTACTTTGAAGATGACATCAGCATCCTCGGTGCGCCTTTTATTGTCATGGAGAAAGTACCGGGCCAGTGCCCCAGCCCCTGGGGCAAAGATGGTCGTCGTTTCTACCAGGAGGCTGCGGCCCGTGGCGTATTGCCCGACAGTTTCACCGACACATTGGTAGCCCTGCACAGCCTCGACTGGCGAGCAGCTGGCCTCGACTTCCTCGGTGTGCCAGGGCCCGGTGAAGATTTTGCCCGCCGGGAAGTCGCCAAATGGCGAAAACTCATCGACGCATCGGGACAGGAACCTGACCCTATACTGATCGATGTTTTATGCTGGCTCGACGCCAACGCCCCAACAACTGAGCGCCTGACCCTCGTCCACGGTGCCTACAGAACGGGCAACTTTCTGGTTCATGAAGACAAGGTATCAGCGCTTCTCGACTGGGAGACCGAGGTGATCGGGGACCCCATGTACGACGTCGCCTATGTCCTGTCCGAGCTCAACCGCGAAGGCACCGAGCTGCTATCAAATCTGGTTGAGCGAGAGGCTTTTTACCGACGCTATGAACAAGGTACGGGTATTACCATTGACGATAAGGTCTGCCGTTACTACCTCTTGCTCTACGCCATGAGAACGGCCACTTTCTGGATGAGTGCCTCAGGCCTGTATGCCAGTGGCGAAAATCCCGACCTTCGTCTGGCCCGAACAGCGTGGTCGATACCGGCTGTGCTAGACCGAGCCGCCCAGGATCTTGGTTATTAATCCCCTCTAATTATTATCAACCGAAATAAGGCTGGAGCAAGTAATCAGCAATTCAGATCGACACATTTTTACCGCGGCAGACGACGGCTTTCACTTTGATGTCATGAGTGATCGCTGGTGGGAGACAGAAACGGTATGGTTTTCCTTCCATCATCCTGAGCGTCAATTGGGGGGCTGGTTCTATAATATGTTCCGCCCCAATATCGGCACTGTGGCCGGGGGTATCTGGATTTGGGATGCCAGTGCTGAACTACCCTGGGAAGTCCCTTACTCGGCCAATTACACTGCGCTTCGTCTACCCGCCGATGCCGACTTACGTGACATCACGCTACCCAATGGCGTTTCGATGCGGGTACTGAAACCAACAATGTCCTATCGGCTCGGCTTTGAAGACGAAGGTCGGCTATCTGCCGCGCTGCGCTTCGACGGTATCATGCCGCCCGAGCCACTGACCGCCGTCGGCTCGACCTTTGGCTCTGCTCATCACTTCGATCAGTTTGGCCGAGTCACTGGCTCACTGGAATTACATGGGGAACAAATCGATATCGATTGCCTTGGTATGCGCGACCGAACCTGGGGGCCTCGACCCGAACATCGACCCCGACAGGCCGCCTACGTCACCGGGGCCGCCAGTGACGACCATGGTTTTCTGGCAGTTACGAACACCACCCCCGATGGCGATCCAATAGCCTATGGCTTCTTTCGATGCGACGGGCGCACCGTCAGCCTGGCTGAAGGCAAACGTACTGTTGAACGAGATGCCAAACGCGGTTGGGTCACGCAAATAACTATTGAAGCCACTGACACCGAAGGCCGCCATCTACTGGCAACAGGTCGCCCAGTCAGCCGGATGATTATCAATCGGCATAGTTTTATCGACATCAACAGCCTTATACAGTGGCAACTACGTGATCAAACAGGCTGGGGCGAAGATCAGGATATGTGGCCCGTACACAGCTTTTCGGCCTATCGGCGAGCCAGCCGCTGATTTTGACTTCGACTAATGACCAAACAAATACTGCGAAACATCCCCAATAATTAAAATAAACGGTGGCACAATCAATGAAAACTAAAGATCAAACTGCTCAAATACTTTTGAGCCTCGGTGCGCTATTGTTTTTCCTTGGCCTGCTTTCAGGGTTCGCGATTCCGGCGATGACCAATCCGAGAATGGGTCTGGCGGGCCATCTGGAAGGCGTCATGAATGGCACTTTCCTTATTGTTATCGGCCTAGCCTGGTCAAGGCTGCATCTGGCACCACGGAATCTGGCTGCCACTTACTGGCTGCTTGTTTATGGTACTTACGCAAACTGGTTCTTTGTATCCATTGCCGCTATGTTCGGAACAAAAGCCATGACGCCCATCGCCGCTTCCGGTTATGAAGGCCTCGCCTGGCAGGAAAACCTTGTGACCGCAGGCCTGTTTTCGGTGGGCATCGCCATGGTCGTTGGCTGTGCCTTGTTGATCTGGGGGTTTTTCTGCAAAGCCGAAGAACTTTAACAAGAAGAGATTACCGTGGCGGAAAATCCCGCTTTTCCTGGCCCTTCCTCAGATACTACCCCTGGACAGCAATCGCTCAACAACATCGAGCAGCACCCGATCCTTCAGGGCCGGATCCTTAAACACATGACTCCCAGACAGGGATGCACACAGATTTGCGCCCGCAGGCGGCAAAGGTGATTTTGCACGGAATAATGTCAGGGCTGGACCCTCGTCGTTCAGCAGATCTCGGATCACCCAGGGGCTGAGCATGCCGGCATTTTCCTGCACTGGACACTGAACAACATTATGTAAAGCAGTGAGTAGTTTTGGGCCTATAAATTGAGGCGGCATGGTGCCGGTGATTTTTTCGAGTAAACGCTCGGCATGGGCCGCATAAAAATCGAGAAAACTATTACCTTTCCCGAATAATAAAAAAGCATTGTGGACTTTGGTATTTACTTTAAATTTTTTGGCTGCTTCTTTGCTCTGTCGCTTTAAGCTCTGCTCTTTTGGGTTCTGTTCTTTCGGCTGCACCCACACCTCCCTGCCCAGGGCGTAATTTTCGGGAAGATCATTACAAGCAGCCAGATGAAACTCGTCGGGGGCAAATATAAGAAAATCCGCATCCAGCCAGACGACCCGCTCATAGCCTTCCAAAAGAAACTTTTGCATCCATTTTATGCGCGCTAGATCGGTGGCGATCACCCTTTGGGATTGGGTTTTATCTAGCAGCCACCTAGGCAGTAACTCAAAAAGCTCGTCACCTAAAAACTGGTAATCAAATCCCTGGGATTTAGCCCAGCTTTTTACGGAATCCACACAAGGCGCTAGCCAGGCATAAGGTAATGGCTGACGATGAGATTGAATAACAAGCGTGGCGACGGGGCTGTGAACTTCACCCGCTTGAACGGACACCTCAACAGGAGTCCAAAGATGCCGAGATACAATCAACCCAGGCAGACCTGGCAGCACACGAATGAGTTCAAAGCAAAAGCGGTTGAACTGACCCATTTGGAAGACATTAAAGTCAAGGATGTTGCTAAGACCTTAGACATCCATCCTTCCATGCTATCCGGGTGGAAGAAACAAGTCCGAGTAGGGAGAATCGGAAAATAAAAAGGGCCGTAGTGGCCCCTTTTATATATCTCATTGATGCCTCTAATTTTGAGCAGCGATAGCTGCCTCTTTCTCAAGAGTTCGGGCACCATTCAGCATGCCCGCCATCGCGTAGTTCCCTTCGTGACAGGCATATTCAAACATCTGATCCTCAGTCGCTTTCATGGGTATTGCTACAGTAAAGGGTTTTGCAAAACTATTGGGGTCATCAATGGTGTACTCATAGAGTAGACGAGAATCGCTGATTCGGGTTATTCGTTCAATCAGATGAAAGTCTTTACCTCTGCCAACGACGCCGTTCATAGACAAATCTCTCAAGTTGATGGGCAACTGATAGACTGGTGTCTTATCTGTGAAATTGCTTGTTTCGATAACCAGTGTGTCCTGCTCCCAACGGCCTCTTGAATCACCAGACCATTTTTCAATGTCTTTCGGTAAGTGTGGGTTGCCATCCATCGCAATCACACGCGCGTCGTGAATCATCTCAGTGAACAAAACAATATAGCCAGGAGCCTGCACGATTCGGATATTATTGTTATAGGCGCTCGGTATAAGGGGAGGACCTGCATTGAATCCCACCAGACAGCGTTCGGAAAGCCCTAGCGATTCAGGGCCTTCGGGTCGAAATGTCACCTCGCCCACTGAGCCAAATACCCTGACCGGCGGGGTATGTAAAAGATTCCTTTTCAAATCCTCTCGTGCGCTGGGGGTCAAATCTGGCAGGCGTCCATTGGGTGGATCGACAATAAGCGATGTACGCCGATCCTCGTTCAATTCAGTACCAAAATCCCACCAGAACGTGTTGTAAGCCGCTTCTACGTCGAATGCAGCCGGAATATCCCTTTGGTTATCAACATCATGACTGGCCACCTCTTGCTGGCGAAATGCCTCTGCCTCTTCGGCAGTAAATACAGCCTTGTCTCCGATCTCGAGGGGGCGTTGCAGTGGGGTCAGTGTTCGAAAATCCCATACCCCCTGCAGGTCTGGATGACCCTGAGAATTACGTGGTGCCTGATAATCTGACCCTTTGCTTTTATCCGCCTCAGAGCAAGCCACTCCTGAAATAATGAATAACACAGCGACAATACTTGCTATTAATAAGCGCATTTTTGTAGTGATCAATCTGTGGACCCTGGTCATATCATCCTCCATATCTGCTGAAATGATCTTATTACAGACAACTTTAGTTTCTAAACTATAGACGACTAAACTATAGACGAAAAATTAAAAATAGCAGGCAAACAATCGCATTGAGTGGTTACGGCATGATCGTGCAGTCCACTCTGACATAGTCTGGGATATTCCAAAAAAATAAGCGCTTCAGTGCATAAGGCGACGATTCAAAAATTAGTACAAACAGATCAACAAAAATAAGCTCCCAAAAACAGGGCCCGGTCAAGGTTGGCAGCCTGCCTGGCATCCAGATAAAACCACTAAACCAGCCCCCCAAATATATTTCCTGTTATTCATATAATCCCTCAATCCCCCAGCCCAAGAATCCGTTCCAGCATTTGCGACGTTAGCGCACCCGATGGCAAAGGCACTTTTAAGTCATGGCCGACCGATAAAGCCAGAGACAGATCCTTAAACAGCACCTCGGCCATGCCTTCCATGCCCGTGGTATAGGATTCACGCATCTCGGCGAACCAGCTCCAACTTTCCAGTGCCCAGCTGTTACCGGTACTGACTTTAAGCAGGGCTATGAGTTTATCTTCATCGATGCCCGCCGCAGCGCCCAGTCGCAAGCCTTCATAGGCGCTATGTAGATGATTTAAAAACATCAGGTTGTTGACCAGCTTTGCGGCTTCACCCATACCCACGTCGCCCAGATGAAAGATGTTTTCTCCCACTACTTCAAAGATTGGCCGACAGCGTTCCAGCAGCCGGGCATCTCCCCCGACCATTAAGGTCAGGGTGCCTGCCTTTGAGCCTTCTTCGCCACCGCTGACAGCGGCATCCAGCACACCTACATTTTTTGTAGCTGCTTGCTCAGC
>CALLDA010000001.1 GCA_937998635.1 uncultured Pseudomonadales bacterium | reverse complement strand
GCCTGCGGTTCAGCGTGGCGAACGCGTCAATAAGACCTGGGGGCCGGAGGAAGAGCGGGTACCAGAACGACATAGCGCCAGCGACTTTGATTAAATCGCTGTCAGCCAAGTCGCTCTCTATTAGCCCTTTTGTAAGCTTCGTCTACACTTTTATAGCCAAATCTTAGGCGGCCATAATCCCACCATCTACGGGCATAGCGTGGCCGGTCACAAACGAGGCCTGGTCCGAACATAACCATACAGCGGTCGCTGCGATTTCACTGGGCTGACCGAGCCGTCCTACTGGCTGCCATTTGGCGACCTTAGCTTTGCCTTCCTCGGCCCCTCCGGTCAATCGTTCCACCATGGGCGTTTCTATTACACCTGGGCACACAGCATTAACGCGAATATCTTTTTTAGCAAATTCAAGAGCAGCGGTTTTTGTGAGGCCAACCACGCCGTGTTTAGCGGCGACATAAGCGGGGGAGCCTTTGACGCCGACCAGACCTGCCACCGAAGCTGTGTTGACAATTGCGCCACCATCGCCCTGGGCCAGGAACTGAAGTATTTCGTACTTCATACACAGCCACACGCCCTTCAAATTAATCTGATAGTTCAGATCAAAGTTCTCTTCGGTACAGTTAATGGTGGTCGCCGCATCACCTTCAATACCGGCATTGTTATAGGCACAATCCAGACGACCGTAGGTGTCCACAACACCTTTTATTAAGGCTTCTACTTCGACAGCTTTGGAGACATCGCATTTAATAAATGTGGCTTCACCGCCAGCCTTTTTGATGATAGCCACGGTTTCGTTACCACCGTCGACATTAACGTCGGACACCACGACTTTGGCACCTTCTTCGGCAAACTTCAGGGCTGAGGCTCGGCCGATACCGGAACCAGAACCCGTGACCATTGCTACTTTCCCTGCTACTAATCCCGTCATTTTTATTTCCTCGTCTATTTGTAAGTTTGATGAAAATTATTCGGTGTAATCTATTTATATAATTTTTTGGGAGATATTATTTCCTGCAAAGTGATTCGTTTATTTTAGCGCCTGTACCAGCAAATCCAGCGCTGCCTGAGTAAAGGCCCACATATTATCGACCCGATCATCATTACCGGTTTTCAGGTTGATAGTTTTCTCAACACCCAGCCCCACCACTGCAATACAGGTATAACCGGCAGGATCTCCGTAGCGAGTACCGCTGGGGCCCGCCGCGCCGATCTCGCCTATTCCCCAATCTGTTTCGAGCTGATTGCGCACCGTATTCGCTAAATGGAGTGCTGTTTTTTCGCTCAGCGGTTTGTCACCGCCCACGGATTTTATCGAGCTATTAAGCAGTTTCTCCCAGGCCTGGCGAGTATAGACAACACCACCAGCACGAAAATAATTTGATGCTCCCGGCACTGCCAACAGAGCGGCGGAAATTAATCCGCCGGTGGAAGATTCGGCAACGGCAACGGTTTGTTTGCGATCTTTTAATAGCTTGCCAACTTCAGCACCGAGCTTGTTTAGGTCAGTGGACGGAGATTCAGTAGAATTATTCATGTTTACTTATTCCAGATTATTTTTCTGCCTGAGAAACACCAGGCTTCGAGTGGTTGTGATTCAAAAAACTAGCCTTCCAGATGAGGCATGATGTCTTCTGCCACCTGGTGCAATACTTCCCGGTTGTAGCCCACGTCACCGCTGTTGGGATCGATAATTATATGGGTCGCCCCAGCTTGCTGGTATGCCAAAAGCATTTCGGTTAATTCGGGAATTGTGCCTTTTAGTGTTCGGCGCTGAGCAGGTGGCCGATCCCAGGGTTTATCAGAAACTTCCAGAGTCGTACGCAGAGCCACGGGTATCGCTACGGAGCGTCCGGCCGCTTCCAGTTCCGCCTGTAGCAGTGGTAGCGCTTCACTCAGTTGCTCCGGCGATAGCGCCAGAGGATGCCAACCGGTGCCATGATTAAGCAGCCGTCTTTTGGCAGCAGCACTATTACCACCAATCCAGATCGGCGGGCCATCTTTATTTACAGGCTTAGGCGAAAATAGCTGACCTGAGAATGAATAGTGCTCACCTTTAAATTCGGGTAACTCCTGCGTCCACAAGGCTTTCATTGCAGCCAGGCACTCATTAGCGATTTGTCCGCGCTTGGCGAACGAGACACCCAGTGCGTCGTATTCATCACGCGTAATACCTACGCCGACGCCTAGAATCACTCGGCCTTCGGAAAACTGATCAAGACTGGCAATCATCTTGCCCAGCCGCACCGGGTGGTGCCAGGGCAAGACCAACACAGAGGTGCCCAGATGTACTGACTGTGTCGCTCCAGCAATGCCGGTGAGAACGGTAAGGGCTTCGTGATAGGGTCGGTTACCCAGGCGTTTGGCTACATACGCAGTATTAAATAAGTGCTCACTCACCCAGACCGAGTGATACGCCAAACGCTCGGCGTCACAGGCAAGGTCGAGCAGCTCAGAAACCTTTTCTACACCCTGGTTATTTGGAATGGCGTAACCCAGCTTCATCGCGACCTCGACGTTGACACTACTTCAACAGATAATCTTAGATTGTCCAGAAGGGAGTTTTAAAGCGCCGGGTCCCAGTTCAGGGAAGTCGGCGCCATCGGTTTATATTGCATGGCTCTAATGACTAACTTTCAATTCACCAACTTGTTAGATATCAAAGCTAATTACGCCCCGCGCCACTTTGCCATCGCGCAATTTCTGGATTGCCACATTGATATCATCCAGCTTAAAGCGTTCGCTGATCATTTCATCGAGCTGCAGGCGACCGCTCATGTAAAACTCCACATAGCGGGGCATATCAATGCGGAAGCGATTGGAACCCATGATTGAGCCCAGTATGCGTTTTTGCGAAAGCACCAGGTCAAGACCATCAAACTCAATCTTGGTCCCCACCGGTACTACACCGACAATCACCGCCGCGCCGCCGCGCCGTGCCATGCTACAGGCCTGCTCAACCGTTTGCTTGGCGCCAATCGCCTCAAAGGCGTAATCGACGCCACCGGATGTCAGCTCTCGGACAGCTTCAATGGCATCGGTTTCGGCACCATTAACGACATCTGTCGCGCCCATTTTTGCAGCCAGTTCCAACTTCCACGGTACCGTATCGACAGCAATAATTCTGCTCGCCCCGGCAATGCGCGCGCCCTGAATAACGGATAGACCAACGCCTCCACAGCCAATCACCGAGACCGTGTCGCCAGCTGCAACCTGTGCGGTATTAATCGCCGCCCCCAGGCCAGTAGTCACACCACAACCAATCAATGCGGCTCTATCGAGAGGCATATCATCACGAATCTTGACCAGACCATTGGCATGAATGAGCATTTGCTCAGCAAATGAGGACAGGTTAGAAAACTGTCGGACATATTGACCATCAACAGAAAGCCTTGGCTCCTCATCTTTACGTCTGACCAATTCGGCCTGACCGCTACACAGGTAGCCACGGCCATCCATACAAAATTCACAATGACTACAAAACGCTGATGGACAACCGATCACATGGTCGCCGGGTTTAAATTCGGTAACATCTTCTCCTACCTGCTCAACGATACCCGCTGGCTCATGACCCAGAATGGTCGGCACCCCCATCGGCAACAAACCATCGATAACATGCAAATCGCTGTGACAGATACCGCTCGCTGCGGTACGCACCAGAACCTCGCGACCTTTGGGCTTGCTAATGGAGACATTTTCTAAGGATAGGGCTTGATTAAACTCTCGTAACACTGCGGCTTTCACGTAAACCTCCCTGGGTTTGTGTTATTTGTGTGCCCGAAGACTAACGGAACTCATTAGTCGCCACAATCATATTTAGCTCACAGCCTGTAATAACCAGGTTCAAACCAGGACTAGACCCAAGGTTCTAATCTGCAAAACGCTAACAGCGAGACTAGCGCCGGGCATTATTTGAACTTGCTCACAGTTATTGAATCAGAAACCGATAAAACCAATATTTAGATTGCTATAGTTATTAATAATCAGTACGTTACGAAGCTATTCTACTTATTAAAGTTAAGCACTAACCCACACCTGAACGCCACACTGAAAAAGGGATAACCATGCAATTTCTCGACCTGCTCAAATTGATTGTTGACCGCGACGGATCTGACTTATATCTATCTACTGGTGCTCCTGCCAGCATGAAGGTTCAGGGCGCACTCACGGCCGTCACCGAGCACAACTATGGACAAGGTGAAGTCAAGGCCATCGCCTATTCGGTGATGGATGACGAGCAAATTGCTGAGTTCGAAAAAAAGCCGGAGATGAATCTGGCAATCTCGGAGCCAGGCATCGGCCGATTTCGGGTTAACATTTTCAAGCAGCGCGGCGAAGCCGCCATGGTCATCAGAGTTATCAAAACCGAGATACCGAATTACAAAGATTTGGGACTGCCCGATATCTTACCCACACTGGTTATGGAAAAACGCGGGCTGGTGCTGTTTGTAGGCGGCACGGGCTCGGGTAAATCGACCTCGCTGGCATCGCTGATTGATTACCGCAACACTCACACTGCCGGGCATATCATTTCCATCGAAGATCCGGTCGAGTTTGTTCATCAGCACAAGAAAAGCATTGTTAATCAACGTGAGGTGGGGGTCGATACTGATACCTATGAAGATGCCCTGCAAAATACCCTTAGACAAGCTCCAGATGTCATCCTGATTGGCGAGATTCGCAGCCAGGAAACTATGGAGCACGCGCTGGCTTTTGCCGAAACCGGCCACCTGTGTCTTTCGACCCTGCACGCTAACAATGCCAACCAGGCGCTCGATCGAATTATCAACTTCTTTCCGGAAGAGCGCCACAAACAGCTGTTTCTCGACCTGTCACTGAATATGAAGGGCATTATCTCCCAACGTTTAATCCCCACTATTGACAACAAACGCGCCGCCGCCATCGAAGTATTACTCGGCACACCTCGGGTCTGTGACCTCATCAAAGGTGGCAAAGTCGATGAGATTAAGGAAGTCATGGTCAAATCCAAAAATCTCGGCATGCAGACCTTTGATCGAGCGCTACAGGAGCTCTACGAAGCGGGTAAGATAAGCCTGGAAGAGGCGCTACAAAATGCAGACTCGAGAAACGATTTACGCCTGCAGATTCAGCTCAAGGAAGGCGCGCCTCAAGCTGAAAGTACACTCCAATTGGAAGGCTCCGAACAAGAAGTTACCGATTACCACCAGCCAGATCAGCAAATATCAGCACCTGAATCGACTGCCACTGAAGACGAACCCCTTACTGAAGACGAACCCCTTACTGAAGAAGTAAGCGCGAACGAAGTGCCAGTTCATGAAAAGGTTGCATCAATTAGCGGGGGTCTCAGTTTATCGCTCGAACCTATCGAAGTAGAAGTTGAAGAAGAACCCCCTCAAGAAGCCGTTTCTACCAATCCGTATAGCTAATGAATTAGCCAACACCAGCCTGGATCCCCAGTGTTGGCAGACATGAAAACTGATCATTGTTTTTATATACGAGCCCGCAAAGGCTCGCCGTCAAAGCTAATACCCTCCCAGCCGTGGCGCATAAAAGCACGGATATTCCCGTGATCCTGTCCCTCTGGATTACCGACAACATCATCCCTGTAATAGCGCCCAAAACAGGCAAGCGTCTCTGCCTGACTTAAACCGTTAAGCTGGCCAAAGGCAAAAATACGGCAGGAACCAGCGTTACTGCCTGCCTCGTTGACGACTAGATATTCACCCACACCGTTACTAAAACCTGTCTCGGTATAGGCGTAGTGCTGGTCAATCACCGCCATAACGTCGTCGAACTCGACTGTTTGAGGATGTTGTTTAATCTGTTGGATCAGTTTTTCAAGGCTCATAAAGCGTCACTTTGCTGATTATAGTTAGCCGTACATGGACAGGTATTTTATAGGCTACAACTATAGGAAGAAAACTAATACATCGGCGAAAACTCGGTCGATATTACCGCTATCAATTCGCGACAATAAAACCAACCCGTCTATTGACGACCAGAACTGACAAGCCAGACACTACATGCTGATAGTCTTTTTAGAAAACTCAATGAAATAATCGATGGTCTCCGGGTTGCGCATAGCGTCGCGATTGACCGACTTCTCAATATCGAAACCCATAAGGATTTTTTTCACTGGCGTTTCCAGTTTCTTGCCGGTCATGGTGTAGGGAATTTCGTCGATTTGAAACACCTCGTCTGGCACATGGCGAGGGGTAAAATCTTCTCTTAGGGACTGCTTGATCTGCGCAACAATGTCGTCATTGAGACTAAAACCCTCTTTTAGCTGCACAAACAAAGGCATGTAGTGCCGCCCACCGGACAGCTCAATACTGAGCACCAGACTATCGGCGATGGCTTCGACCTTTTCTACGCCGCGATAAACCTCGCTAGTGCCAATGCGAATCCCGCCACGATTCAGCGTTGAATCAGAGCGGCCCATAATCTGGATGGTGCCCTGCTCCGACAATCGCATCCAGTCACCATGACGCCACCAGCCGGGATATTCTTCAAAGTAGCTTGCTTTATAGCGTTGATCGTCTTTATCGTTCCAGAAATAAACCGGCATCGAGGGCATCGGTTCAGTGATCACCATTTCGCCGACCTCATCGATTAGCGGATTACCATCATCGTCCAGCGCTCGCACATCGACACCGAGCATGCGGCACTGAATCTCACCAGAATAAACCGGCAACAGGGGTGAACAGCCGACAAAGGCGGAGGCGATATCGGTGCCACCACTGATCGAAATTAACCAAAGATCTTTTTTAATGGCGCTATAGACCCACTCAAAACCTTCTTCCGGCAGCGGCGAGCCAGTGGAGCCAATAGATTTCAGCGCACTAAGATCAAAAGACTTACCCGGCTCTAAACCCTCCTTCATACAGGCAATATAGTAAGCCGCCCCGCCACCAAATTGCCTTAGCTGAGCGCGTTCGGCCAGGGACCAAAGGTGGTCCACAGTGGGATAGGCGGGATTACCGTCATAAATCACCAGGGTCGCTCCCGCCAGCATAGAGGCCACGCCGATGTTCCACATCACCCAGCCGGTGGTGGAAAACCAGAAGAAACGATCACCGGGTTTGATATCACAATGCAAGGCCATGTGCTTGTAATGCTCAATCAAAATACCCCCATGACCATGGGTAATGGCTTTGGGAATACCGGTGGTGCCGGAGGAATACAGGGTCCAGATGGGGTGATCAAAAGGCACTTGTTCGAAAACAATTTCCGTCGCATCGTTCTCCAGCGCCTGGTGCCAATGATCGGTTTGCTCAATATCACTGCTTGCGGCATTACCTCGATAATCAAACAATACAATTCGCTCAAGACTGGGCAGTGCCTGTTTTAAGCGAGCCAGTTCATCGAGCCGGTCGATGGTTTTTCCGTTGTAGGTATAACCATCGACAGCGAATAAAACCTTGGGGGATATCTGCTGAAACCTGTCGACGACACTGTTAGTGCCAAAATCTGGCGAGCAGCTGGACCACACTGCGCCGATGGAATTAGCCGCCAGAAAAGCCACCAATGTTTCTGGAATATTGGGCATATAGGCAACCACTCGATCACATGCCACCACTCCTAAACCCCTTAAATAATGTGCCAGGCGAGCCACCTGACTCTCAAGCTCGGTCCAGCCAACTTCGTACAAGTCGCGAAATTCCGACTCAGCTAGCAAGGCGGGTCTATCATCGGCCCGGGCGCGAAATATATGCTCGGCAAAATTGAGGGTCGCGCCTTCAAACCACTTCGCACCGGGCATAGTGTGTGAAGATAGCACCTGCTTAAAAGGCGTAGCTGACTGGACTTCGTAGTAATCCCAGATGCTTTGCCAGAAGTCTTCGAGATTTGCTATGGACCACTGATAAAGCCCGTCGTAATCGGAGAAATGCAGATCATGCTTATCCGCCAACCAATCCATATAAGCGGTCATATTGCTTTGTTGCTGAAATGCTGGCGACGGTTGCCACAGTTGTTTCATTAAAGTCATTCCTAATTACACACCTGGTATCTATACCCGCTCAAGAATCAGGGCAATGCCCTGCCCAACACCGATGCACATGGTACAGAGCGCATACTTGCCACCGCTGCGATGAAGTTGATACATCGCTGTAGTGGCCAGACGCGCACCACTGGCGCCCAGCGGATGCCCCAGGGCAATGGCGCCACCGTTAGGGTTTACATGGGGGGCATCATCCGCCAGACCCAGCTCACGGGTCACCGCCAGACCCTGGGCGGCAAAGGCTTCGTTGAGTTCAATAACATCCATCTGTTCGAGGCTGAGACCGGTTTGCGCCAGCACCTTACGCGTTGCCGGCACCGGGCCTATGCCCATAATGCGCGGCTCCACACCCGCTGTCGCCATACCCACAATACGTGCTTTCGGTGTCAGGTCGTGTTGCTTAAGCGCCTGCTCCGAGGCCAATAGTAAGGCGCAGGAACCATCGTTAACACCAGAGGCATTACCGGCAGTGACCGTGCCGCCTTCCCGGAAGGGCGTGCCTAATTTTGCCAAAGCGTCCAGACTGGTTTCCCGTGGATGCTCATCCCACGCAAAAATAAGCGGGTCCTGCTTGCGCCTGGGAATTTCAACCGGCACGATTTCCTCGTCAAAAACACCACTCACCTGGGCTGCCGCAGCGCGCTGTTGACTTGCCAGGGCAAAACGATCCTGAGCTTCACGCTCAATACCAAATTGCTCGGCAACGTTTTCCGCGGTCTCCGGCATGGAGTCGGTGCCGTACTGCTGCTGCATCAGTTTGTTAACAAAACGCCAGCCCAGGGTAGTATCAAAAATCTCCGCCTTACGGCTAAACGCCGAGTCAGCCTTGGCCATCACAAACGGTGCACGAGACATCGACTCGACACCTCCCGCTATCACTAGATCAAGTTCACCGCAGCGAATTCCCCGTGCCGCACTACCCACCGCATCGAGGCCGGAACCACACAGCCGATTCAGCGTCACACCCGGCACCACCGGGTCCAGCCCCGCCAGCAAAGCACTCATACGGGCGACGTTGCGGTTGTCCTCCCCCGCCTGATTGGCGCAGCCGTATAACACATCTTCGATCGCCGCCCAGTCAACATCGGGATTGCGCGCTATTAGCGCCTTGATGGGTAATGCGCCAAGGTCATCAGTTCGAACCGAAGACAAAGCGCCACCGAATTTTCCGATGGGCGTACGCACCGCATCGCAGATAAAAGCGTCTTTCATAATTGTATTGTTCATTAAGAGACCTTCGTGAAAATCTGACTTATGCAAGCCAGGTCATTGTGAAATCGGGTTGTCGTAAAATTAGGTTGTCCTAAATTTAGGAGGTCGCTAGAACCGGACGAAGCAGGTAGTTGAGCTTTATTTCGGAACTCTCAAACTTAACCAGGCATTCTCAATGCCTTGAAAAATAGTCTTCTTCAAGCTGCATCGGTGGTACACCTCTCATGTTGCTATCCCGCCTGGTGGGATTGTAGAGCATTTAGATAAAATGAAATATCTCAACCGTGGTCCCAGTAGATATTGTGTGGATTTTTTCGCAACGCGCTTCCTGAAAGCCGCAAAGTCAGCTTTTGACGACTACATATCAAGATAGCTGCGCTGGCGACCCAGGAGCGGTTTTAGGTCACCAGCGTTCATAAGCCCCAGACAATCCTCCACCTGGTTTCTCTCGTAACACTCACTAGAGCCTGCTCACAACCAGGCCCCCGCAGCGGCTGCGTTCTGAGCATAGGTCGCAAAACCCCCGGGCTTGCGCCTCAGAACATCCTCAACGCCGTTGATGATATGTGCATTGGGACCATCAAGAACAGTGGTGAATAGGTAATGATACAGCGACACCAGCACCGGTGGTGTGCCTTGCTCTTCGAGTCCAGCAACAAGAGCCTCATGAGAGATTTGAACGTAGTCGAGCGCTCGACCACTTGCCTGCGCGATGATATCCAGCGCCTCAGCCATCGTCTGCAGGTCGGGGCCGGTCATATCATATATTTTGCTGGTATGACCATCCTCGCTTAGCGCCATCTCCCTCTATAGCGCACACTACTAACGACGCGACTGATACAATCGCGCCCCGCAAACAATCAGCAGCATGCCTAATTTTGACCGACCTCAATCTACCCCAGCGCCGGGCAGTTCACCATATCAGCGGGCCATTGCTGGTGCTTGCGGGTGCGGGTAGCGGTAAAACCAGCGTTATCACCAACAAAATTGCATATTTAGTTGAACAGTGCGATATGCCCGCGAGACATATCGCGGCGGTGACCTTCACCAACAAGGCCGCGCGGGAGATGAAACAACGGGTCTCAGCCCTGATCAAAGGCAAAATGGCCCGCGGGCTGACTGTCTCGACCTTTCACAATCTGGGTCTGAATATCATTCGCCTGGAGAGCAAAACCCTGGGCTATAAACCGGGCTTTTCTATTTTTGATCAGGAGGATGCTCGGAGCCTGCTCAAAGAGTTAATGGTTCGCGATGGCGATATCGACACCGATCATATTGATCTGGTGCAGAACCAGATTTCCTCCTGGAAGAACTCCCTGATTGCCCCGGATCGGGCCTTATCACTGGCAGAAACTGGCGGCGAACAAACTATCGCTGTGGTTTATCAGCACTATCAGCAAGCGCTAAAAACCTACAACGCGGTGGATTTCGATGATTTAATTCTAATCCCCACCACTTTGTTTCGTGAGCACCCGCATATTCTTGAAAAGTGGCAACTGCGGATTCGGTATTTGCTGGTCGATGAATATCAGGACACCAACCTGGCTCAGTACGAGCTGGTCAAACTTCTGGCAGGCCAGCGTGAGGATCTCACAGTGGTTGGCGATGACGATCAGTCTATTTACGCCTGGCGGGGCGCTCGCCCGGAAAACCTGGCCCAACTGAGTAGCGATTTCCCCCATCTCGATGTCATTAAGCTCGAACAAAATTACCGTTCTACGGCCCGTATTTTGCGCGCTGCCAATACGCTGATCGCTAACAATACCCATGTCTTTGACAAAGCCCTGTGGTGTGACATTGGCCTCGGCGATCCAATTCGGATTATTCGTTGTACCAATGAAGAAGCTGAAACCGAACGGGTGGTCAACGACATTATCGAACAACGCTTGCGCCGTCGCTGTCATTTCCGGGATTTCGCGGTGCTTTATCGAGGCAATCACCAGGCCAAATTGCTGGAGTTAAAGCTACAAACTCAGGCTATTCCCTACCAGCTCAGCGGCGGTACGTCTTTTTATGCGCGCACTGAAATCAAAGACATCATGGCCTACCTGCGCCTGTTGGTGAACCCGGACGACGACAATGCCTTCCTGCGGATTATCAACACCCCGAGGCGGCAGATTGGTCACGGTACGCTTGAAAAACTGGCCACCTACGCTACCCAGCGTCAGCTTTCCCTGTTTGCCGCCATCGGAGAATTAGGGCTTCGTGAAAACGTTGCCGCGACCAAC